>CALCML010000053.1 GCA_937967765.1 uncultured Carnobacterium sp. | reverse complement strand
CAAGCACAAGAAGCAGCTAAAAAATCGCTCTTTAACGGAGGATTTACTGATAATGAACGTGAGATGCTTGGACAACTGTTAACGAATAGTATTGTTGTCAATAATGTTGTGGATAAAGACGCAACGAATAGCGCAAAAGAAAATGCCAAACAAAGTGTTTCAACGGTCCGTATTTTACAAGGACAAGTGTTGATCCAAGAAGGTCATATCATTACTCAAGAAGATTTACGCCTTCTAAAATTATTAGGCATCGATGGCAACTCAAGTAATTATCATCAATTGTATAGTTACTTAATTTTCTTAACGATTTTATTTGTATCTTTACTAGCATTCTCATTCCGTTTCAAAATGGGAGCATCCAGCAAAGAGTGGGATACACGTGTTAATGAACTGACTGTGTTCTCAGTAGTGTTCACAATTGGAGCAATCTTACTAAAAATTCTATCATTCCTGCAAAATCGTGGAATCGATTATATTGGTGTAGCTTTCCCGATTGCCGGATTTATCTACATCATTTATAAGTTAACATCGAAATTTTACTTTACGATTATTGCGATGTTAGTTTATCCAATTTTAGTATGGTATATGTTTGGTAGCGATGGAATTAATACAGAAATCGCGTTAACGACTGTTTACTTCTCACTCGCAGCATGGCTTGGAGTGATTCAAGAGGTATACTGGAAAGATTTATCGTGGTTTAAACAATTACTATTACAAATCATTATTCCATTAGCATTAATGGTTCCATTTGTATTCTTTAGTAACTATGATTTGGTATCAACGCAATCAGCGTGGTTATTCGCGTTTGCAGCAGTGAGTGGATTCTTATCGTTCCTTATCCCTGTCATCTTGATGCCGTACTTTACGTATTTATTCGAGGATAGTTCTGTACTATTATGGGCAGAATTATCAAATCCAAATCAACCGTTGTTAAAAGATTTGATTACAAAAGCTCCAGGAACTTATCATCATAGTTTGATGGTGGCAAACATCTCAGCCAACTGTGTGGAAGCTATTGGTGGAGATTCGCAGTTAGCAAGAGTAGCTTGTTACTATCATGATATTGGTAAGACAGAGCATCCATTCTTCTTTATTGAGAATTTACCAGCTCATATGGAAAGTCCTCATAAGATGATTGGACCATATGAATCGAAAGAGATTATTTTTGATCACGTTCGTAAAGGGGTAGAAATCCTTAAACAACATCAATTACCACA
Organism: uncultured Carnobacterium sp.; assembly: GCA_937967765.1. Taxonomy (GTDB): domain Bacteria; phylum Bacillota; class Bacilli; order Lactobacillales; family Aerococcaceae; genus Granulicatella. Next base: position 6,076 of record CALCML010000053.1, on the reverse strand, counting down.
ATCAGTGATTGATATTTGTGCGGAACACCACGGTACAACGTTGATGAAATATTTCTATGCAGAGGCATTAAAAGATAATCCAGATGCGGATGAGGCAGATTTCAGATATCCAGGTCCTAAACCTCAAACAAAAGAATCTGCAGTCATCAATATCGTGGATAGTGCTGAGGCTGCGACTCGTGCGATGAAAGAACCAACGCTTGAGAAAGTTCAAAACTTAGTGCATTCGATTATTATGAATCGCTTGGAGGATGAACAATTTGTTGAATGTGATATTACGTTGAAAGAGTTAGCGATTATCGAAAAGAATATCGTGGCTTCATTAAACGGAACATTCCACTCAAGAATTGAATATCCAAAACTTCCTAAAAAACAATCTTAAAAGATTCTCTCCCTTCAACTCGTTAAAGTTGAGGGGAGTTTTTTTGTAAAAGCAAACTTTAAGACCGTCAAAGTTCCAATAATGTAGGGAGTTTGTTACAATATTAGTGACGCTAAAAAAGGAGTTTTTAATATGATTATTGAAATTATCGATGAAACAGAAGTAGTACCAGAAAGCCATCAAGAACTTGTGCATAGTGTAGTTAGTTTTGCTGCGGATTACTTAAAAATCCCTGAAAACAAAGAATGCAGTATTTCATTTATTTCTAGCGAACGTATTCGTGAAATCAACCGTGAGTTTAGAAATATTGATAAAGTGACAGATGTGATTAGTTTTGCGTTAGATGATTCAGATGATGACTTTGAAAGTATGAAATCCATTATGGAAGAAGACGATAGTTTTGTAACGTCTATCGGTGATATTGTGATTTCTTTAGACCGTGCAAAAGAACAAGCAGAAGACTATGGTCATTCTCTTGAACGTGAGCTTGGGTTCTTAGCACTGCATGGCTTCTTGCACTTAAATGGTTATGACCATCAAACAGAAGAAGAGGAAGCTGAAATGACAGGATTGCAAAAAGAAATCCTAGAAGCATATGGGTTGAAACGTGATGACGCATAAACAAACAGAAAAGAATACCAATTTTTTTACTTCACTGGGACATGCACTAAACGGTATCAAAACAGTGATTCAAGAAGAAAGAAACATGAGAGCCCATCTCTGCATTGCAGGGTTAGCTATCTTAATTAGTATTTTCTCTGGTTTATCAGCAGTCGAATGGTGTTTTATTTTACTGTGTATTTTCATCGTATTTCTCATGGAAATCTTAAACACCGTTGTCGAAAATTTAGTCGATTTACTAGTGAAAAAGGAATATCATATTGAAGCAAAGAAGGCAAAAGATATTGCAGCTGGTGGAGTGTTACTCAGCGCTAGTTTTACAGTAGTTATTGCAATCATCATCATTTTGCCAAAATGGATTCATTTTTAAGGAGAGAGTATGACAAAACCATTTAAATCAGGATTTGTAGCGATTGTGGGACGCCCTAATGTCGGCAAATCAACATTTATGAACTATGTGCTTGGTCAAAAGATTGCAATCATGTCTGACAAGGCACAAACAACAAGAAATAAAATTCAAGGAGTTTATACGAAAGACGATGCTCAAATCGTTTTCTTAGATACTCCAGGGATTCATAAACCAAAACATGAACTCGGGGAATTCATGGTGAAGAGTGCTTACTCTGCATTGAAAGAAGTAGATGCAGTTTTATTCATGGTGAACGTTAGTGAAAAACGTGGACCAGGGGACGACTTTATTATTGAAAAGCTAAAAGGGATTAAGACACCTATTTTCTTAGTGCTAAACAAGATTGACCTTGTCACACCAGAAGTATTATTAGAACGTGTGGAAAGCTATAAAGATGCACTTGATTTTGCTGGTGTATTCCCAATTTCAGTACTACAAGGAAATAATGTGAATGAACTAATGGAAGGTCTGATTAACGCACTTCCTGAAGGTCCACAATATTATCCGGCAGACCAAATCACAGATCATCCTGAATACTTTGTTGTTTCAGAATTGATTCGTGAGAAAATTTTACAGTTAACACAGGAAGAAATTCCTCACTCAGTGGCTGTAACAGTGGATAAAATGCAAAAAGATGAATTCGATAAAGTTCATGTTTATGCGAATATCATCGTTGAGCGAAAATCACAAAAAGGCATTATTATTGGTAAAGGTGGTCGTCTCTTAAAAGAAATCGGGACGCGAGCGAGACGCGATATTCAACAATTACTTGGAAATAAGGTTTACCTTGAATTGTGGGTAAAAGTTGAAAAAGATTGGCGTAAACGTAAGAGTAACTTACAAGAATACGGATATCGAGATACAGACTATAGAGATTAGGATGGAATCAAATGGATTATTATCACTATTTTGATGGAATTGTCTTAATGAGACAGGCGTATCGCGAGAAAGATATGCTTGTTAAAATTTTGACGAGAGACCACGGAAAGTTAATGTTCTTTTTACGAAATGCACAGCAAAGCAATCATCCATTAACAGCTGCGACACAGGTGTTTACAAGAGCGACTTTTCTTGGGCATATTCATCAAAATGGGTTTAGTTTCCTAAAGGATAGTCACGATATAAAACCTGCGACGATTGTCTTGCCAGATGTAAAGGCACAAGCAGTTTTAGCGTATTTAACGCAATTAACAGATGCGGTGATGGATGACCATATTGTGAATAAGACAGTGTTCCAACTGCTTTGGGACGCTATTGAAGCCATTAATAATGGAGTCGATGCAGAAGTGATTTTGCGTTTCTTTGAAATCAAGATTTTACGTTACTACGGAGTCGAAGTAGAATGGCAACATTGCGTCATTTGTAATCGAGATAAAGACTTAGTTGATTTTTCAATACAGAAACACGGATGTCTGTGCAGTAACCACTTAGACGAAGATGAGTACCGCATGCAACTGTCTAGAAAGGCATTGTATGTTGCAAGGCAATTAGCGCTTGTGAATACTCCAAAACAAATCGGCTCTATTCAGTTATCGAGTCAAACTACAAGTGAATTAAGACGCCTGTTTGACACCATTATGGAAGAGTATGTGGGTATTCGTTTGAAGAGCAAAAAATTCTTAGATCAGATGGTCGAGTGGGAAACGTTAATGCAGAAAAGAGGACAAGGTTAAGAGTAGCGCAAAACGCTGTCTTTACTTGACTTTTTAAGCAATTATCGGTACTATAGTAAAAGATTAATAGGACGTTGACAGTGAGATTTTTAATGATAAAATGTCAAAGAGAGTATGGGCTGGTGGAATCCATATCATGGTTCATTAAAAGTGGCGCACTTGAGTCTATCAACAATGAAGCTTGGTTTTAAACCAAGAAATTAGGGTGGAACCGCGATTAGTCGTCCCTATGTATGCTTTTTGTGTACATAGGGACTTTTTTATTTAGATAAAGGAGGAAGTAGTATGGATTTTACAATGGTCATCCCAGCTTCAGAATTCAAAGATTTTCAATTGAAGGTGGTGTCATTAGCGCCAATTAAAGTCAGTGTAATTGGTCATGATGACGAAGTGTTGGAGCAATTCCAAACAAGTGTTAACCATTCAATGTACGGTTTTAAGACGAAAAATGAAGCGATTAAAGAAGTGAAATGTGAAGTGATTCCTGGTGTGATTTATGAATTCTATCCAGTAGTGAATGCACAATAGAAAGGGGAACAATTATGGCAAAAAAACTTAGTGTTCAAGAAATTATTTTAACATTACAAAATTATTGGTCTAACCAAGGATGCTTGCTTCTTCAAGCATACGATACTGAAAAAGGAGCAGGGACAATGAGTCCTTATACATTCCTTCGTGCGATTGGTCCAGAACCTTGGAATGCAGCATACGTGGAACCTTCACGTCGTCCTGCAGATGGTCGATACGGTGAAAATCCAAACCGTTTATTCCAACACCACCAATTCCAAGTGGTAATGAAACCATCTCCTGAAAACATTCAAGAATTATATTTAGGAAGCCTAGAAGCTCTTGGAATTAACCCATTAGAACACGATATTCGTTTCGTGGAAGATAACTGGGAAAACCCATCTCTTGGCTGTGCTGGTTTAGGATGGGAAGTATGGCTTGATGGAATGGAAGTGACTCAATTTACGTACTTCCAACAAGTAGGTGGACTAGAATGTCACCCTGTAACAAGTGAAATCACTTACGGTTTAGAACGTCTTGCTTCATACATTCAAGAAGTAGAGAGTGTATATGATTTAGTTTGGACTGGAGATGTTAAATACGGAGATATCTTCACACAACCTGAATACGAACATTCTAAATACGCTTTTGAAGAAAGCAATGCTGAATTATTAATGCAATTATTTACAGACTTCGAAAAAGAAGCGACTGTATTAATGCAAAAAGGCTTAGTTCACCCAGCTTATGACTATGTTTTAAAATGCTCTCATGCATTTAACTTAATGGATGCTCGCGGAATTATTTCTGCAACAGACCGCGCTGGATTCCTTGGCCGTATTCGTAAAATGGCTCGTACCATCGCGAAAACTTTCGTGGCTGAACGTGAAGCATTAGGATTCCCATTATTGAAAGAGAAATAAGAGAGTTTGGAGGAGAAAGAATGACACAATCATTATTATTAGAAATCGGTTTAGAAGAATTACCTGCTCAATATGTTCGTTCAAGTTCAGAGCAATTAGCAAAACGTGTAGAAGACTTCTTCAAAGATGAAAACTTAGAATTTGAATCCGTAGAAGCATTTGCAACTCCAAGAAGATTGGCGGTTCGTGTAAATGGCTTAGTCGAAGAACAAGCTGACCGTGAAGAAATCTTCAAAGGACCATCACTTGCTATCGCTCAAAAAGATGGAGAATGGACAAAAGCGGCTGAAGGATTTGTTCGTGGAAAAGGGTTAACAACAGACGATATCTATGTGGAAGAAGTGAATGGCGTTGAATACATTCATGTGAAACAACATATCGCTGGTAAATCAACAAAAGAAGTGGTTAAAAACTTATCTTCTGTGATTACAGATATGAAATTCCCAGTAACAATGCGTTGGGCAGCTCATACATTTGAATATTTACGTCCAATTCACTGGATTGTTGCATTATACGGCAATGAAGTCATCGAAGAAATTGGCGTATTAGATGTCAAAGCTGGACGTACTTCAAGAGGTCATCGTTTCTTAGGAAAAGAAGCAACGATTGAAAACCCAGAAAGCTATGAAAAAGCTTTAGCTGAACAATTTGTCATCGTGAACCAAGATGAACGTAAAGCTCTAGTACGTAAGCAAATTGAAGAATTAGCTGCTAAGAATAACTGGATTATTCCAATCGATGAAGACTTATTAGAAGAAGTAAGCTCAATCTTAGAATATCCAACAGCATTTGCGGGTACTTTCGATGAAAAATACTTAGTCGTTCCAGAACCAGTATTAGTTACATCAATGAAAGAACACCAACGCTATTTCGTTGTATATAACCAAGAAAAACAATTATTACCATTCTTCGTTTCAGTACGTAACGGGAATGACTACATGATTGAAAATGTCGCAAAAGGAAATCAAAAAGTATTAACAGCGCGTCTTGAAGATGCTTTATTCTTCTATGAAGAAGACTTAAAGATTCCGATGACAACTTTCTTGAAGAAATTAGAAACATTAAACTTCCATGCAAAAATTGGTTCAATGACAGAGAAGATGGACCGCGTGCAATTACTTGTGGGACGTATTGCAAAAGAATTGAACTTACCAAGTGATGTCGTTGTCACAGCGCAACGTGCAGCTTCAATCTACAAATTTGACTTAGTAACAAATATGGTTGGTGAATTCCCTGAATTACAAGGGATCATGGGTGAAATCTATGCCTTGAAACAAGGTGAAACTCCTGAAGTAGCTCAAGCAATCCGTGAACACTATATGCCAACAAGTGCAGATGGTGAATTGCCTTCTTCTGTACCAGGTGCTTTACTTGCAGTTGCAGATAAGTTAGATACTTTCTTAAGCTTTACAGCTGCTGGAATGCTTCCAACAGGATCAAACGACCCATATGCGCTTCGTCGTCAAGTTATGGGACTTGTACAAATTTTTACGGCCTTTGATTGGAACATCGAAATTGAAGACTTTACAAAACTATTGTTAGGTCTTGATTACGCTGAGTTCCT
>CALCML010000052.1 GCA_937967765.1 uncultured Carnobacterium sp. | reverse complement strand
AGCGACATCGTAGAAAACAAGAAAAACCTTGAATTCTTACTCATCGATGACACTACAAGCGTACGTGTATTAGACGACGCTGATTTAATCGCAATCGGAAACACCATCGCCCTCGAAGGTGGTTTAAACGTATTGAAAGACTCACTCTTGTATGAAAAAGCAGACGCTTCTACAATCACAAGCATTAACGTCATTGCCGTAAAAGAAGAAAATGCCAATAAAGAAGAATACAAAAAATTAGTCGAACTTTACCACGACCCAGAAATCCAAAAATACATTTCTGAACAATTCGCAGGAACAAAAGTTGAAGTGAAGAAACCTGTTTCTGAAGTGTGGGGTAAATAATCCATGAAGATTGCAATCGTTGCAGCGATGAAAAAAGAGCTGCATCCATTCGAAGCCCATTTCGCACCAGGAAAAGTGGTCTTTGCAAAAGGCCCAATCCGACTCCTAGAAGTTCACGAGAACTTGTATCTCGTACAATCAGGAATCGGAAAAGCCAACGCTGCGGCTTGTGCGGCATGGTTATGCGACAAAATTCATCCTGACCTCATTATTAATACCGGAACAACAGGAAGCTTTAATCCAGCATTCGACTTGGCCGATGTCATCGTTTCTACGAAATTCGCCTATAGCGACGTGGATGCGACTGGATTCGACTACGCCTGGGGACAAGTGCCTCAGATGCCATCCGACTACCCTGTAGATGCTTATTTACACGGAAAATTTGTCGAACTTCTGCGCGAAAAAGTAAGTGGATTTAACATCCAGACTGGCTTTATCGCAACAAGTGACTCGTTTATGAGTTCGGTAGACGCCGTTACTACGATTCGCGAAAAATTACCAGACATCGTCGCAAGCGACATGGAAGCAGCGCCCATTGCACAAGTGGCTAGCTTCTATGACATTCCCGTACTAAACGTACGTGGCGTGAGCGACCATGTGGGTGGGGATGCCCCTGACACTTTCGAGGAGACCCTCGAAAAAGCATCTCAAAACGCATTCGAAGCAGTGCGTATTATCGTTGAACATTTCCTATAAATCT
>CALCML010000051.1 GCA_937967765.1 uncultured Carnobacterium sp. | reverse complement strand
ACATTTTATCTAATTTTTGAACTTGACCTGTTAACGTTTTTCCATCTAATTCATATTCTTTAACACGTGGAAACGCCGTGTCAATGATAGCTTTTAATTGTTCAGATTGTAAAGTTTCGTAATGAACATCTTGGTCGTTACGACGGAGACCATCGTCCACAGCCGGAGTTTCTTCTTCCGGTTTAATGTTTTCTTGGTTGTCCGCTTTGATCGAAACAGATGATAATTCTTTATAATATGATCCAGCTTTAAGGTAAACTTTATTCACATCAGCTAAAGCGTTCTTGACAGCTTCTGGAACGACTTCTGTGCTAAATAAAGCTTGTCCATTATTTGTAGCGTTTAATTGACCATCTTTCTTGTATACGATAGATAGGTGGTTTTCTTCACCAACATTAGGTGCTTCTACACGAGTCTTGCTATACCAAGTGTTTACATTTGGTCCTTTGTATTGCCAGAACCAACCACCCTTGTCATATCCAACAAAGATATTGTTGTCATTATCTTTATATTTTACATAAACCCCAAAACGAGTTTCTGCAGGAAGTGAGTTTGCTTTGAACGTTAAGTCAACGCTTACATTTCCTTCCGCATCAGCTTGTAAACCAGCTTTTTCAAATAAAGCTTCATTTGCTCCATTGTCGTTCGCTTCAGTTGAAGTTAATTTGTTGTAGCGTACTCCGCCTTCTTCAACGACTTCAACATTCCCTTTCACACGACTTACAGAGTTCCACTCTTTTTTCACTTCGGCTGTTGCTTCACGAGTTTCACCAGTTGCTTCGTGAGTTTCGCCTGTTGCCGCTTCTGCTGCTGGCTTTTCTTCCGCAGGTTTAGCTTCTGCTGGTTTAGCTTCTGCTGGTTTAGCTTCCGCTGTTTCTGTAGCAGCTGCTTCAGTAGCTTTTTCTTCTACTTTATCAGTTGCCTCCGTGTTTGCAGCTTCTTTAGAAACTGCTTCTTTTTCTTCTTTTGGCGCTACTTCAGTTGCGTCAGCACCAGATTCTACTGCTGGTTTCTCTTCAGCAGTGGCCGCCACCTCACTAGCTGGCGTGTTTTCTACGGCCGTCGCTACTACCTCTGTTGCAGCAGCTTCAGTTGCAGAAACTGGTTGAAGCGTGCCAAAAAAGAAAGCCCCGATGATAACTGAACATGTACCAACAGTGAGCTTTCTAATAGAGAAGCGCTGTCTCTTCTCCATATTTTGACGATTATACATAATACCCCTCCTTGATTTGTAAAAACGTTTCCATAATTAATTTTAGCACTTTCTTATTGATGAGACTTAGACTTTTTTGCTCTTTACTTGTACTATTTTGCTTAATTTAAACCGCTTTCATAATTTCTTCTAGAATTTAACGAAATTAAATCAAAAAGACTCCTAGCATCACCTGCTAGGAGTTCTCTTTTCGTTATTTTTGTCCCATATCTTTCACTTTCATAATACGAGTTATACTTGCTCTCTCGTTTTCTTCCAGCTTCATTTCGATAAAGTAAATCGTTTCTTCTAATTGTGGAATCAATCGATATTCAAGGGCGTTTACACGACGTCTTGTTTTCTCGATTTCATCTGCTAGCAGTTGACAAGTTTTTTCAATCTCTGTCAACTCTAGTAGATCATTTAATACATCTGAGATTTGTTCTACAGAATCGTCAATTTCACTGTTCGAGTTCAAGTAACCATATTTGAAGTCACTCTCTTCGTTTTCATCTGTCACAGTAAAATGCATTTCTGGAACATAGACACTCATAATGTTCTTTTCTTGAAGATCCAAGGATACGCTTTGTGGTGGAATCGCCACAAGCTCTTCGATGAATGCTTCTTCTAATGTTGCTTTCGCTAGGACGAAGCTCTTCATCCCTTCAACGAGACGCGTTTCAACCGCCTCACGTAACGCATTGTTTTTACGAATTAATTCGATGAACTGACGCATTAACTCATCTTGTTTATCCTTTAAGAGTTTATGTCCCCTTTTCGACACGACAAGACGATGCTTTAATTTCGTCAACTCCATACGGGTTGGTTTGACATTCAATCGTGTCAAAGGAATCACTCCCCTTCCGGAAGGTATTCATCTAATAACTCATCCTTAATACGTTTCAATTCCGTACGTGGAAGGATTGATAAGAGTTCCCATCCAAGGTCTAATGTTTCTTGAATAGAACGGTTCGTATAGAAGCCTTGTCCAACATATTCACGTTCAAAACGTTCTGTGAACTCTACATATTTCTTATCAGTTTTTGATAATGCAGATTCCCCTAATACAACCGCAAGTTCTTTGGCTTGTTTACCAGTTGCATAAGCCGCGAATAATTGGTTCATCGTTGGCGCGTGGTCCTTACGAGTCTTTCCTTCACCTGAACCTTTATCTTTTAGACGAGATAATGAAGGCAATACGTTAATTGGAGGTTGAATCCCTTGTTTATCAAGAGCACGGTCCAAAATGATTTGTCCTTCTGTGATATATCCTGTTAAGTCAGGAATTGGGTGAGTAATATCATCTTCAGGCATTGAAAGGATTGGAATTTGCGTTACAGATCCTGGTTTGCCAACGATACGTCCTGCACGTTCGTAGATTGTTGAAAGGTTTGTATATAAGTAACCTGGATATCCACGACGTCCTGGAACTTCACGACGAGCCGCTGAAATTTCACGAAGCGCTTCACAGTAGTTTGTCATGTCTGTCATGATAACTAAAACGTGCATTCCTTTTTCAAACGCTAAGTACTCAGCTGTTGTTAATGCGATTTTTGGAGTCGCAATACGTTCGATGGCTGGGTCACTCGCTAAGTTTAGGAACATTACTGAACGGTCAATCGCCCCTGTCTTACGGAAGTCTTCCATGAAGTATTCCGCTTCGTCGAAGGTAATCCCCATTGCAGCAAATACTACCGCGAATTTTTCGTCGCTATTTAATACAGTCGCTTGACGTGCGATTTGGGCTGCTAACTCTTTGTGAGGAAGCCCTGAACCAGAGAATACTGGTAATTTTTGTCCACGAACAAGTGTGTTCAAGTGGTCAATCGCAGAAATCCCTGTTTGGATAAATTCATCTGGATAGTCAC
>CALCML010000050.1 GCA_937967765.1 uncultured Carnobacterium sp. | reverse complement strand
TAATGTGTATGTATACGCCACACGAGGTGGCGGTGTGTTATGTTTGTGCTTTGCTTACTGCCTGTAGTTGAACTCGGGCTCGTTAGACTCAAATTCTATAAAGTTGAGCTCGCCGTCACCCAACATTCACACTGTGAATATTGGCTAAACGCTTTTGCTCACATCCTTGGAGTTGAACTCAGAAAAGCAGAAACGACGTCCACTTCAACAAACATCCGCACGACTCGTTCCGAGTCCTTTGCGTTGTTTGTCTCCAGTGATTCGTTTCTGGACGCTTTTCTTCGTATCCTGATTATTCAGCTGCAGGTTGATTTTTAATAGCTTCTTGCATGATTTGTTGACGTTCTTCGCTAGAGATTGTTTTTAATGCTTCGTTGATTTGTTTTGTTAATGGGCTATCTTTTTTAACACCAACAGCTGTTTGTGTGTCTTCTGGTGATGCTTTGAAGCCATCTGTTAATTTAACCATTACGAAGTCGCTGTTTGCTGCTTGAGCAGAAATTGCTTCTGGTAATTCAGAAACGTAAGCGTCGATTGTTCCTGCTTGAAGTGCAACACGCATTGCTGGGAAGTTATCCATTGCAGCTTGTTTTTCAACACCAGGGATTTGGTCGATTACTGAGTAGTGGAAAGTGTTTAATTGAGCTGTTACTTTTGCACCAGAAAAATCTGCTAACGAAGTAGCTTTTTCGTATTTAGAACCTTTTTTAACGACTAAAACTAATTGTGAATCATAGTAAGAATCTGTAAAGTCGATTGTTGCTTTACGTTCTTCTGTAGGACTCATACCAGCAATGATCGCATCTATTTTACCTGAAACAAGCGCTGGTGTTAAGCCATCCCACTCAGTTTTTACAATTACTAATTCTTTTCCTAATTGTTTAGCCACACGTTTTGCGATTTCAACGTCGTAACCGCCAGCGTATTGGTCAGTTCCTTGAATTTTTACTGCTCCGTTTGAATCATCTTTTTGAGTCCAGTTAAATGGTGGGTATCCTGCTTCCATCCCAACCACTAATTGGTTTTGGTTTGCTGTCCCTTGGCTAACAGGTGTTCCACACGCTGCTAAACCTACTGTCATTGCTAAAGCTGCAATTGCGCCTAAAATTTTTTTCATTTTCTTTCTCTCCTTCTCGATTATCAAACTGGTTCACTCATAACACACAAAAAAGGAACCACGAACAAAAGCCGTGATTCCTCATAAAAAGTCATAAGTAGTCATTCTTTTGCCCGGTAATTGATTGCACTTCATGAGTATCTGGGCAGATATCATGACAGTGACTGACCTATTATGACCAGCCCCCAACGTTTTCACGTTTCGGCGAAATCCCCTTTCCAGTTTCCTGTACTCTTGTCATCCGCACCTCAGTTCAATAACCATTTGATTTAATTGATGAAAATAAATTAACACATATTTTTTTGAAAGTCAACCCATATATTTTCATTTTTTTGAAAATCACTAACAAAAATATAATTTATATTATATTTCAAACGCGACTCGCTTATAGACTTATACGCAGTAGCTGATTGCTTTAAGCTTCATCATTCATGATTTGCTTTATCCTAATATCCTTACTCCTCTTCCTTTCCCCTCCCTCCTTCTCTAACAGAGTGCCTCAGAAATACAATTTGGTGTAATTATAAAGATGATTATTCAGAATTTAGCGGATTTTATAGTGGCAATAATGTGATAAGCATCAGATGTGAATTACTCGGAGTTGGTATTTATACCATACTCCGAGTTTGAAGCTCCGAAGACGAGAGACTGTGGCTCGAGTCGGTGCAACATTATAGCCACTATAAACAAATTCGCAAGGATTTGGAGTAATTATTTTCTTCTTTCCAGTCCTCTCTCACAGAGCGCATTAGAAATGATCATTTTTCTGCACTAAATAATAAATGATTACGAAGGAACTTCGAGTTTCTATAATCGCAGTGGTGGGGAATCGTATTAAATGCGAATTAAAGGGAGTTAGAAATTTATTTCTTACTCCCTTTTTG
>CALCML010000049.1 GCA_937967765.1 uncultured Carnobacterium sp. | reverse complement strand
TGAACAAAGACGTAGAAATCATCGGGGTTGAACCTGAAGAAGCACCATTCATTTCTAAAGGCCAAAAAGGAAAACACCGCATCCAAGGAATCTCTGCTGGTTTTGAACCAAGCATTATCGACCGCGAAGTTATCGACGGCTTTGAACTTGTGACAAGTGACGATGCCATCGAAACTGCGAAAAACTTAGCCGCTAAAGAAGGGATCCTTGCTGGTATTTCTTCTGGAGCGGCTGTCACTGCCGCTCTACGTGTGGCAAAACGTTTAGGAAAAGGCAAGTCTGTTGTGGTTCTATTACCTGATACAGGCGAACGTTACCTCTCAACAGGAATTTTCGGTGAAGCGTAATTCATTCTAAAAATCATATAAGAGTCTCAGAAACGAATTTCAATCTTTTGAATTCATTTTTGAGGTTCTTTTTTTGTGTGAGAATTCAGCGGAAAGGCGTTCAGAATCTAGATGTATCATGCGTGATACGTATCATGTATGATACGCTTTACTCATTTTGTATCTATTTTGATACGTATCATTTTTGATACAACTCAACTTTTCGATGTAACAATAATGTTACGTAACATTATTGTTACACTCAAGGTAAGACAAAAAACCACCTCGGAATGATATCCGAGGTGGCTTCACTTTTAAATTCGATTAAGCTTCTTGTGTTTCAGCTTGTTTTTTGTTTCCGAATTTCTTAGCGATATACGCTGTTAAGATTGGAGTTAAGATTGCTGTTACGATTACTGAAGCTGTAATTTGAGTCGTTGCTGTTGCTTCGATTCCTTTGAACGAAGCATCCACTGCTGAAAGTGCAGCTGGTGTAGCGATAGCGCTGGCTGCTGTACTTGAGATAGCAGCACCGGCAACCCCGTTACCACCTGTTAAGCGGTCTGCAGCGATTGATGCAATACCACCGACAGCTGTAGTGATGACCCCTAGTAAAATACCAGGTAGACCACCTTCAAGGATTTGGCCAAAGCTCATGTTAGCCCCTAAACAGAAACCAACGACGATAATGATGGCTGTAATCCCGTTTGAAAGAACTTTCTTCATGTATGGGAAGGCATTTCCTAACGCAATCCCTAACACAAGTGGCAATACAGTTCCGACTAAGTTCCAAATCGAGATGTTTGCAAGACCGGCACTACTTAATACGGCCATTGTTACCATTGGTCCAACGCTAAGTGTTGTAATCCCAACGGCACCAGCATCGATTTCATCCCCGTATACATCTACAATACCCGCATACATTGCGTTATTGGCTACTGAAATGGCACCGATAACGGCAACGGCGCTAAGTCCGAGGAAGTTGTCATTGAATACTTTCGCAACCAATAACCCTAAGACTACAGATACCGCAATTTTTGCTAAAATAATCGCTGCCCCACGTCCAACGGCTTTTGGTGTGTTTTTAAGAGAAATGGTACCCCCGATAATGAAGAGGAATGCCCCAACAAGTGGTCCAGCACCTTTCACGATTGGAGTGGTAAATCCACCAATTTGTAATATTTGAGGGAAAAATGTATTAATCACACATCCAATAAACATTGGAATAATGATTGTATCCCCAGGAATTTTAATCTTTTTCATACTGTTCACAATCCTTCTCTGATTTGGAATAAGACTCTAGTTAAAATCAGCCATCTAATGTGATACCGCCATCGCAGTCACCGATTTCCCCTGTAACGAAGCTTGCAAGGTCGCTTGCGAAGAAGAGAATCATTTGAGCGATTTCAACTGGTTCTGCACGACGTCCAAGAGGGATCATGCTGATAACTTTTTGGCTCTTTTCTTTATCTTCTGATAACACTGTTGTCATATCTGTACGTGTGAATGAAGGACATACAGCGTTACATGCGATATTGTATTTACCGCCTTCTTTAGCAACGGCTTTTGTTAAACCATTTAAACCAGCTTTAGAAGAAGCATAAGCAGCAGTACCTAAAAGTCCACCACCAAGTTTAGCAGCAACTGAAGATACGTTTACGATACGTCCACCTTTGTTTTCGATAAAGTGTGGGAAAATTGTGCTAATTGTTGAGAAGCATCCTGAAAGGTTAATGCGGATAGTTCTTTCCCATTCTTCGTATGTTAATTGGTCGAAAGGTTTTGCACTAATAACCCCAGCGCAGTTCACTAAGATATCTACTTTGCGTTCTGCTAAAATTTCATTCATGCTTTTTACGATAGATTCATGATTTCCTAAATCCATGTATTTGAAGCTTGTGTGTTCTGGTCCGAACTCTTCAACTGTTTTGTTTGCTGCAGCCTCGTTAATATCTGCAATGACTACAAAACCGCCGCCGTTAACGATACCGCGAACGATTTCTTTACCAATACCATTTGCCCCACCAGTGACAATGGCAACTTTACCTGTGAAATCCATAAAATCACGTCCTTTGATTTGATATGTTCATTCTATCGCTAAATTATGAAGTTTCTACTCTTTTTATGGTTAACATTTGTTAACTTTCTAACTTAGTTGTAACGGTTTTTTCGTTCCAATTGCACCCTTAAAACCACAGTATCAAAAGGTTTCTAGAAAGAAAAACAGCCTACAAATAAATCGTAGACTGTTTTGTGTACCATAAAAAATATTTATTTTTTTAAAATTGAATATAAAC
>CALCML010000048.1 GCA_937967765.1 uncultured Carnobacterium sp. | reverse complement strand
CTATATGAAAGAATTGACAGCACTAAAATTCACAAAGGAAAATATTCCAGTGACCGATAATTTAACGATTTTTCCAGTTGAATTACATGATAACTTTCAAGAAGCGATGACTACTGTAATTCCTATTTTTGCTTCAGGAAAACAGCTAGGGTTCGTTGTAATGGGGAAAGAAGGACAACCTTTCTCAACGGACGATTTAATCTTGGCGGAGCATGCAGCCACAGTAATTGGGACAGAAATGCTTCACTGGTATACGCGTAAAGTGGAACAAGAAAAACGTGAACAACAAAATGTCCACCTTGCTCTTAACTCATTATCTTATAGCGAATTAGAAGCGATTAAAGTGATTGTAGGTCTGTTTGATGGAATGGATTTACGATTCACAGCTCTTAAAATCGCTCAAGAATATCATATCACTCGTACAGTAATTGTGAATGCAATCCGTAAGCTTGAATCAGCTGGTATTATCGAAAGTAGAAGTTTAGGTACGAAAGGGACTTACATAAAAATTAAAAATGAAAATATTAAGTCTTCATTATTGTCAGAATTAAAACACGCGTAGATAGAGGCGATGATTATGGAAAAGATCTTTATTGAAAATGAGTTATTAAAAGTAGGAGTTAAGCTATTTGGGGCAGAACTTACTTCAGTTTTTTCGAAAGAAACTGATACAGAATATATATATCAACCAGATGGCATCCATTGGAATAAGCAATCTCCAATTCTTTTCCCAAATATTGGTGCGATAAGAGAAAATTCGTTTGTGTATGAAGGAAAGACATATCCTGCAAGAAAGCATGGATTTGCTAGAGATTATGCTTTTCAATTAGAAGAACAAGGAGAAGATTTTTCGACTTTCTTGTTAACAGACAAAATGATTGAAGAGGAGTATCCATTTGAGTTTGAATTAAGACTTCAATATTCCTTAGAGAGTAATGCATTAAAGATGACCTATAGCGTATCAACGACAAGTCCAGAGTTGTATTTTGCCATTGGTGGTCATCCTGCTTTTGCAGTTCCTCTTGAGGAAGGACTTTCTTTTGAAGATTATCATGTCCAATTAGAGAGTGAAGCTCCTATTTCAAAATTGGAGCTAGAAATTCCTTATCTATCATCTTTAGAGGGAGTTCCGTTTACCGATGGAGATTTTGTATTGCATCATGATTTATTTACAAATGATGTATTGTTATTTAAATCAAAAGACCCTAAGTTTAAAGGGAAATTGTATTCTCCTAAAGGACAAAGAAGTGTAACGGTTCATTTAAACGGAATCGAAGCAGTTGGAGTTTGGACAATGGCAGATGATTCACCGTTTATTTGTTTTGAACCATGGGATGGTTATCCAGACTTAGCAAGTGAGACTACCTTAAAACTGGAAGAAAAGAAAAATATTCTCCGAATCACTAAAGATACAACGTATCAATCATGTGCGACATTTGTATTCGAATAAAAAGAAAAGACACTAAGTTT
>CALCML010000047.1 GCA_937967765.1 uncultured Carnobacterium sp. | reverse complement strand
CAATAGGCTTTCAGATTGGACCACGCCTAAATGCATTGGGTCGACTAGGAGATGCCACTCCAGGGGTTCAATTGATGACAACGTTTGATGATGAAGAAGCAGCGACTATTGTTGACTTTATGCAATCTGAAAACGAAAGACGTCAAGCAATTGTGAATCAAATTGTTGAAGAAGCCAGTCCGCTTATTCAAGAACAGATGAATCAACCTATCCTTGTGTTAGCTCAACCAGGCTGGCATGAAGGCGTTCTTGGAATTGTAGCGAGTCGAATTGTCGAACAGACTGGTAAACCAACCATTGTGTTAGGAATTAGTGAAGACGGCTTAACAGCCAAGGGTAGTGGTCGTTCGTTTGGAGAATTTAATCTCTATGATGCGTTAACAAGTGTTAAAGATCATCTTTTAAAATTCGGTGGTCATCATATGGCTGCTGGATTGACAGTTGAAACGATTATGCTTCCAACGATTATCGAAGGCCTTGAGCAATATGCAAAAGACCATCAAGACTCGTTAGATGCGAAAGCTACTTTGACAATTGATGAAATTCTTCCATTAAAAGACATTACGGTTGATTGGATTGAATCATTAGCCAGTCTCAAACCATTTGGTACGGATAATCCAGAACCGGTTGTTTCTCTGGAAGGAATTCAAGTGGCGTCAACACAATTACTTGGTGCGGATAAACAGCACTTGAAACTTAATTTGAAAGAGTCCAATTCTTCAAACACACTTCAAGCGATGGCCTTTAGTAAAGGGGAATGGGCAGCATCTCTTCAACCAGATACCAAGATTAGTATTGCTGGTACGTTAGAGATTAATGAATGGCAAAATAATCGTCTTCCTCAATTATTAGTAAAAGATATTGCTGTTAAAGGTAGAGTCGTTATCGACTGGCGTACTTCTAAGATTACAAAAGATCATCTAGCTGTTGAAAATGCACTTTATCTAGCAACAAACGAAGTGTACTTGAAGGAACTAGAAACAAGAATTCCAAGCACTTCAAGTGTGATGGAGTTTTCATCTTTTGTAACTGCAAACGAAATTCCAACTGCTAAAGCAATTGTGTTATTCGATTTGCCAGAGAAAGTGGAAGAGGTGGAAGCTTTCTTTAAAATGGAATGGGCACAACCTCTTTATGTGATCGCGTATACGAAGAATTCCGTTGTGACAACTGGTATTCCAGACAAACCTAAATTTGGTAGTGTGTATAAGTATATCCAATCACATGGACAAATTCCTTATAATGAAAAATTAGTTTCGGTGGCTGGATTCCTAAAAATTCCAGTCGAACAATTCCGAGTGATATTAAAAGTGTTTTTTGAGTTGGAATTTGTTAAAATAGTAGATGGACATTTGATGATTAACGAAAGTCCAAAAACAAATGACTTAGAAGAGTCAACCTTATTGAAAAAGTTAAATGAACAAATGTTGCTTGAAAAGAAATTCAACTATAGCCAGTTCCAAGAACTAAAGAGTTGGATGGACTCACAACAAGGTAAATAAAAGGAGGAGTTCTCAATGAACTTGAAAGAATATATTGCTAGTGTTCCAAACTATCCTAAAGAGGGTATTATTTTCCGTGATATCTCACCATTAATGGCAAACGGAAAAGCATACCAATACGCAACACAACAAATCGTAGACTATGCACGTAAAATTGGTGCTGAAATGATTGTTGGACCAGAAGCACGTGGATTTATCGTTGGATGTCCAGTAGCGTACGAATTAGGAATTGGTTTTGCACCAGCTCGTAAAAAAGGGAAATTACCTCGTGAAACAGTCGCTGTTGAATATGATTTAGAATATGGTTCAGCAGAATTACATTTACACAAAGATGCTGTAAAACCTGGCCAAAAAGTTCTTATCTGTGACGATTTATTAGCAACAGGTGGAACAATGGCTGCCGCTGCAAAATTAGTTGAAAAACTTGGTGGTGAAGTAGTTGGTTTAGCGTTCTTAGTAGAGTTAACAGACTTAAAAGGTCGCGAAAAAATTAGCGAATATGACATCTTCACTTTAATGGAATACACTGAAGACGAAAGATAATCTAAATAAAGAAGACTTCCTTAGCATAGGGCTAGGGAAGTCTATTTTTATTTTCTTAATTCTTCTAATAGAGCTTTTGCAGTTTCTTGATTTAAATGTGGGGCTTTAGCGAGTAAGTTCATCAGAAGTGGAAGTTCTTCTTCTGTTGCGCCAACAGCAAGTCCCAATGATTTGGCTTGGAGTCGCATATGACCTTTTTGAATGCCGTCAGTCACAAGAGCTCGTACAGCAGCAAGGTTTTGCGCTAGACCAATTGAGGCAATAATTCCTGCTAATTCAACAGCACTTGGATGACCGAGTAACTCGTGTGCAAATTGTGCGCCTGGATGAATGGAAATAGAACCTCCAACCGTTCCAACAGGAAGTGGAAGAGTGATAGTACCCACTAAGTTTCCATCTTCATCCTTTGTCCAGCTTGTCAGTGGTTGATATTGGCCGTTTAAACTTGCATAAGCGTGAGCGCCAGCTTCGATCGCGCGCCAGTCATTTCCGGTAGCGATAACGACAGAATCAATACCATTCATAATACCTTTATTATGCGTTGTTGCACGGTAAGGGTCCGCTTTTGAAAATTCACTTGCTAAAACGATTCGATCTATTACATCTTCACCTTTAGTTGTTCTCGTATCTAATATTCTTGGTGAGAGAACGCATTTAGCCGTTACAACGGAATTGGTTGCAAGATTTGAGAGAATAGCCATAATACTTTCGCCACCAGTCAATGCTTCAATTGGTGAAACGAGCGCTTCTAGGATGGTGTTCAGCATATTTGCTCCCATCGCTTCCTTTGTATCCACAGAAACGTAGAAAATGTAAAATCTTTCTTTGTCAGTAGATTTTTCTTCTAGCCATATTTCTCGAATTCCTCCGCCACGTTTCACGATAGAAGGATGAGCATTATTAGCAATCGTAAAGAGCGATTCTTTTTGTTGTTCTAGTTTAGCTTTTACTTCTTCGAGTGTTAGAGGAGATTTTACAATTGCAATTTCTCCAATCATTTCACGCTTTTCTTGAATCGTTGTAGTTCCACCAGCTAAGTTGATTAGTTTTGAGGCATAGCTTGCTGCGGCAATTACAGAAGGTTCTTCCGTTACCATTGGAACAATATAGCTTTTCTCGTTCACGATTAATTCTGGAACGATTCCATAAGGAAGACCATAAATTGCAATTTGATTTTCGACCATTTGGTTAGCAATGGACTCTGGAAGTTCAAGACCTTTTTCGAGTAGTGCTTTGGCTTCATTCGATAAGTTTGGATGATTTAATAAAGTTTCTTTTCTTTCTTCAAGAGACTTTTGATAAAACTTGTAAAAAGGGTTATTTTGCATCGATGTGCTCCTTTCATGCTTTCATTCAGTATAACAAATTTTTAGTGTTTTCGGGTATGATACAGGTAAATTTTTCGAAAATGAGGTAAACTAGTAAACGTGAAAGGAGAGATTTTATGGAATTTATTCGTGAAGTGAATGGTCACCGTCTAATCTTAGTGGCTGATGAAGAGTATCAAAAAGAAGCAGAAGATATGCTTACTTTCGTAGAAGAATATTTTGAGGAGAATTGGGACGAGGTCGACACTTTAATTCCAATCCATTATGGACAAGTGAAAGTCATTCCTAAAGGAGAAGATTTCCAAGTAGTTGTTCAAAATTACGAACATAAACTACTAGATGAATGGGTTGAAGATTTCTCTTATTTCTTAGATATTATTCGTAAAACGATTCAAACTGGAAAACGTACGAAAACATTAGGACGTCTCATTCCATTCCGCTTTGATGGACCATTAGTGATTGCTAACCATACATTTGAGGTGGACGAGTGGTATGCACATCGTTTTGATGATGAAACTTGGTATATTGCTCCAATCGATCAAACGATTAATCCGCAGCCTCTAGAAGGAAATCAAGCGTATGAAATCTTTCCGGATTACCCAGAATTATATGAAGTGATGCATTTACCAACAGACTATATTATCTTATTCAAAGGACATGAGATTGTTTCAGTATTGAATACAGATAGTGTCGATGTGTGGAACTAGTCAATTACGAAAGGATGTACTATGGTAGAATCAATTTGTCGTATGAATCATGTTGTGAAGGCGTATGAATGTAACTGGAAAGGGGAGTTATCTCTTAGCCATGTCGTTGGGATTATGATGTTAGCTTCACGTAAACAAGAACGTAGTCTAGCGCATCCTGATTTGATCTATCAAAAAGGATTATCGTGGATTGTGATTCAAAACCAATTAACGGTGAACCGCCTTCCAAAATTAGAAGAAGAAATTATTATCGAGACAGAACCAGTTGGATATAACAAGTTCTTTACGTTCCGTCGTTATACGATTTTGTCTCTAGATGAAGAAGTACTAGTAGACGCATTAACGACTTTCTCAATGATTAATATCAAGGAGCGAAAACTAATTTCACTGGATGAAGAAGTGCTTAGTGAATATCCAATTGAGAATAAAAAGGATACTCGTCGTAATCCAAGAGTTCCAAAAATCGATTTAGAGAATGCAAGTGTTCAAACGTATCGTGTTCGTTTAAACGATATCGATTATAATCATCATGTGAATAACGCTAAGTATTTTGATTGGGTAATGGATAGTCTAGGAATGGACTTTATTAAGACTCATTTATTAAAAACAGTTCTTGTAAAATATGATAAGGAAATTTTACCTGAAGCTACCGTTAAGAGTTTTTATGAAATTCGTGAAACTGAAAACGGAGTTCAAACATTACACCAACTGGAATCAGATGATCAAAAATGTTGCCACTTATCTCTTGAGTGGGAAATTAAGTAAAATCCTTGTATTTTCATAGGAAATAGGGTACAATACTTTTTGTGTAAAATATGCAGCAGAAATATAGAAGCTCGTCAACAGTCCTAGCCTTTAGGGTAAGGTAGTAACCGCGGCTGCAAAGGTGAACCCTTGTAGTGACTGCACGAATCGAAGATTTCGCGATTATTTTACTCCAAAAAAATAAACAATTATTGGAGGAATGTTCAATGTCACGTTACACTGGACCAAGCTGGAAGTTATCTCGTCGTTTAGGCATTTCACTTTCAGGAACAGGAAAAGAAATCGCTCGTCGTCCATACGCACCAGGTCAACACGGACCAAACAGCCGTAAAAAATTATCTGAGTATGGTCAACAATTACAAGAAAAACAAAAACTACGTCATATGTATGGTATGAACGAACGTCAATTTGCTACTTTATTCAAAAAAGCTGGCAAAATTAAAGAAGGTAAACATGGTGAAAACTTCATGGTTCTTCTTGAACAACGTTTAGATAACGTAGTATACCGTTTAGGTTTAGCAACTACTCGTCGTCAAGCACGTCAATTAGTTAACCACGGTCACATCACTGTGAACGGTAAACGCGTAGATATCCCTTCATTCCAAGTACAAGTTGGCGATGTTGTGGGTGTTCGTGAAAAATCACGTAACTTAACAATCATTAAAGAATCTTTAGAAGCTTTATATGGCCGTCCAGAGTTCGTTACTTTCGACGAAGAAAAATTAGAAGGTTCATTAAACCGTCTACCATTACGTGACGAGTTAACTTCTGAAGTTGACGAATCACTAGTCGTTGAATACTATAACAAACTTGGCTAATCTTATTAGACAATTTCAGAACTGGAATTCACTATTGTGGATTCCGGTTTTTTTATTTATAATTTTTGTGAAAGCATATTAAAAGATTAGGGGATAAAGAGGTGGAAGAATATGATCCGTTATGTTGAAAACCAAAATATTACTGTAGAAGAAGTACTTCCTTTATATGAAGCAGTAGGATGGACCAATTACACACAAAAACCAGAAATGCTTGAAGCAGCTTATAAAAATTCCCTTCATATATTAGCAGCGTTGAATGAAGAAGGAAAACTCATTGGTGTATTGAGAGCAGTTGGAGACGGGGCGTCTATTCTATTTATTCAAGATATTTTAGTGTACCCTGAATACCAACATCAGGGAATTGGCACAAAATTGCTACAAATGACTCTAGAAAAGTACAAGAATGTATATCAAATTCAACTAGCAACAGATGATTCAACGAAAACAGTTTCTTTTTATGAGTCTAATGGATTCACAAGTCTAACATCGCTAAATTGCGTTTCATTCATATATACTGGAAAGCGGTGAGCAAACTTTACCGACTTTTTACGATTCTATGATAGAATGAGAGAGTAAATTAGAGGAAAGAGTGGATACAATGCAATTAACAATCGATAAAAGAGCGCAAGCATGGTTTGAACAAGAAATGGGTGTATCTAAAGAACGTGGTGTTCGCTTCCTAGGAAAGGTATACGGATGCAGTCCTATTCATGAAGGCTTCTCTCTAGCAGTTGAAGTAGATGCTCCAAGTAATCCTTATGTGAGCGTTGTTGAAAATGGGATTACTTATTTTGTGGAAACTGGTGACGAATGGTTCTTCCATGGTCATAATTTAGAAGTAGGCTTTGATGAAAAATTAAAAGAGCCAAGTTATAGTTATACAAAAATTGTAGACTAATATTTATATAGAAGAAACAGGGAGTCGGGATTTAACCAACTCCCGTTTTTATTGGACTTTTTCACCTTTGTAGAGTACAGTTAGATAGTTATGAAACGAAGAAAGGATATATAAAATGACAGAACCTGCAGTAAAATATAGATTGATTAAAACTGAAAAACATACAGGCGCTCGTCTTGGAGAAATTATTACACCACATGGTACTTTTCCAACACCGATGTTTATGCCGGTTGGGACACTTGCTACGGTAAAATCAATGTCTCCGGAAGAATTAGACGAAATGGGCGCAAATATCATTTTAAGTAACACCTATCATTTATGGTTACGTCCTGGTGCGGATATTGTTGATGAAGCTGGTAAACTCCATAACTTCATGAACTGGAAGAAAGGGATTCTAACGGATTCAGGTGGGTTCCAAGTATTCTCACTAAGTGATATGCGTCGTATTGAAGAGGAAGGAGTTCATTTTAGAAACCATTTAAATGGATCTAAATTATTCCTATCTCCTGAAATCTCAATTGATGTTCAAAACAAACTCGGTGCGGATATCATCATGAGTTTTGATGAGTGCCCAGATTTCCACCATACACATGACTACGTGAAAGATTCAATTGCTCGTACGACTCGTTGGGCAGAACGTGGATTAAAAGCCCATAAATCACCAGATACACAAGCGTTATTTGGTATCTTGCAAGGTGCTGGTTATAAAGATTTACGTATCGCACATGCAAAAGACATGATTTCTCTAGACTTCCCAGGATATTCTATCGGTGGATTATCCGTTGGTGAAACAAAGCAAGAGATGAATGAAGTGTTGGATTACTTAACACCACTCATTCCTTCTAATAAGCCTCGTTACTTAATGGGAGTGGGGTCACCTGACTCATTAATCGATGGTGTTATTCGCGGAGTTGATATGTTTGACTGTGTACTACCAACACGTATTGCTCGTAATGGTACTTGTATGACAAGTAGCGGACGTCTTGTAGTGAAGAATGCGAAATACGAACGTGATTTCCGACCTTTAGATGAGAAATGTAATTGCTACACATGCCGTAACTATACACGTGCTTATATTCGTCATTTATTTAAGACAGACGAAACATTCGGATTGCGCTTAACAAGTTATCATAACTTGTACTTCTTATTAAACTTAATGAAACAAGTACGCCAAGCGATTATGGATGATAACTTGCTAGAGTTTAGAGAAGCGTTCTTTGAAGAATATGGCTTCAACAAAGAAAATGCTAGAAATTTCTAAAGAATGTAGAAATAAAGCGACTTTTTTGATAAAGTAAGAACATAGAAATTGGAAATGAGGTAAGATTATGGATCAAATGACATTATTAATTGCATACGTTGTTGTAGCTGGGGGAGCATTCTGGTTCTTCGGACGTAAACAACGTCAACGAGCTAAAGAAATTCAAGCGCAAAGAGATGCAATGAAAATTGGAGATAAAGTAGTTACAATCGGTGGATTACACGGTGAAATCTACAATATTGATACTGTAAATCATACAGTTGATCTTGATTGCGAAGGAGTTATCCTTACATTCGAACGCGCTGCGATTCATCACGTTGTTACTGCATCTGCTCCAACTAATAACGAAGTTTATACTGATGAAGTAGCAACTGAAGAAGAGTAGTCGATGGATAAAGAGAGTTTAAAAAATCAATTTAAAACTTGGTTGTATTATAAAGTCAGCGAGTTTAATGACTTAGGCTATACAACAATTGAAACGGAAGATCTCGCACATTATTTTGCAGATTACCGTTGGAAGAAGAACCTTCCTGAAAATCTGTTTGAACAAATCTTTCAGATCAATCAATTAAATATTAATGAGTACTTTGATTTTGAATCTTTAGAAGCGCAAACCAATAAAGAAATCACACTTGAAGATATTAATTTAAGTGAATTATTTTAAAGTTAAGAAGCTAGCAATTGTCTAGCTTCTTTTTTATTTTAAAAAGAATGTAAAGGATTACAAAAATATCGCGAAAAGTATTGATATTTTGGGAATAATGGTTAGAATGAAGATATAGGTAAGGAATAAATTATGAAAGGGGAAATGAAAACAAATGAATCTGTTTTCAAAGGAAAATTTTTCGTTGAAAATAGTTTACATTTTTACAAAAATAGTGTAAGATAAGAATGTGATAAAAATAACAAACACTGGGGGAAATCACAAGTGAGTGAAGAAAAAAACAACAACCAAGTACAACAAGAAATCAACCGTCTCGTGGAGAATGGGTTGAAAGCCTTAGATGAATTCCGCTTGTTAAATCAAGAGCAAGTTGACTACATTGTGGCAAAAGCATCAGTTGCTGCGTTAGACCAACACGGTGTATTAGCACAACATGCAATCGAAGAAACAGGACGTGGGGTTTTCGAAGACAAAGCTACGAAAAACTTATTTGCCTGTGAACACGTGGTGCACAACATGCGTCACACAAAAACAGTTGGCGTTATTTCAGATGATGACGTAACTGGATTAACTTTAATCGCAGAACCAGTAGGGGTTATCTGTGGTATCACGCCTACAACAAACCCAACTTCAACTGCAATTTTCAAATCATTAATCGCATTAAAAACACGTAACCCAATCGTGTTTGCGTTCCATCCATCAGCTCAACAAAGTTCTGCACATGCAGCTCAAATCGTTCGCGATGCAGCTATTGCAGCTGGAGCTCCTGAAAACTGTATTCAATGGATTGAACATCCATCAATCGAAGCTACAAATGCTTTAATGAACCACGACGGAATTGCTACAATTTTAGCAACAGGTGGTAATGCAATGGTTAAAGCAGCATACTCTTGCGGTAAACCAGCTCTTGGGGTTGGTGCAGGTAACGTACCAGCTTATGTTGAAAAATCTGCTAACATTCGTCAAGCAGCTCACGATATCGTAATGAGTAAATCATTCGATAATGGTATGGTGTGTGCTTCTGAACAAGCAGCAATCATTGATAAAGAAATTTATGATGATTTCGTTAAAGAATTAAAGAGCTATCACACTTACTTTGTAAACAAAAAAGAAAAAGCATTATTAGAAGAATTCTGCTTCGGCGTAAAAGCAAACAGCAAAAACTGTGCTGGTGCTAAATTAAATGCGAACATCGTTGGTAAACCAGCTGCATGGATCGCTGAACAAGCTGGATTCTCAGTTCCAGAAGGAACAAACATTCTTGCTGCAGAATGTAAAGAAGTTGGCGAAAAAGAACCTTTAACTCGCGAAAAACTTTCTCCAGTAATTGCAGTTCTTAAATCAGAATCTCGTGAAGACGGTATTGAAAAAGCACGTCAAATGGTTGAATTCCACGGTTTAGGACACTCAGCAGCGATTCATACAGAAGATGCTGAATTAGCGAAAGAATTCGGACGCGTTGTTCGTGCAATTCGTGTTATCTGGAATGCTCCTTCTACTTTTGGTGGTATCGGGGACGTTTATAACGCATTTATCCCATCATTAACATTAGGTTGCGGTTCTTACGGACGTAACTCAGTTGGGGATAACGTAAGTGTTATAAATCTATTAAATATCAAAAAAGTAGGGAGACGTAGAAATAACATGCAATGGTTTAAAGTTCCATCAAAAATCTATTTCGAACGCGATTCAATTCAATACTTACAAAAAATGAAAAATGTAAGCCGTGTAATGATCGTAACTGACCAAGCAATGGTTAAATTAGGATTCTTACAACGTGTTATTGAACAATTAGAATTACGTCCAAACAAAGTAATTTATGAAGTATTCTCAGACGTAGAACCAGATCCAGACATCACAACAGTAAACCGTGGTGCTGAAATCATGAAGAGCTTCGAGCCAGATACAATCGTTGCACTTGGTGGTGGTTCTGTAATGGATGCTGCGAAAGTTATGTGGATGTTCTACGAACAACCACAAGTGGACTTCCGTGACTTAGTTCAAAAATTCATGGATATCCGTAAACGTGCATTCAAATTCCCAGAATTAGGGGAACGTGCTAAATACGTTGGTATCCCAACAACTTCTGGTACAGGTTCTGAAGTAACACCATTCGCGGTAATTTCAGATAAAGCTAATAACCGTAAATATCCATTAGCTGACTACTCACTAACACCAACAATTGCGATTGTTGACCCTGCATTAGTTATGACAGTTCCAGACTTTGTAACTGCTGATACTGGTATGGACGTATTAACTCACGCAATCGAAGCGTACACTTCAACACTTGCAAACGACTATACAGATGGTTTAGCATTGCAAGCAATCAAATTAGTATTTGAAAACTTAGTAAGCAGTGTGAAAAATGCTGATTTCGTATCACGCGAAAAAATGCATAACGCTTCTACAATGGCTGGTATGGCATTTGCGAATGCGTTCCTTGGTATGAGCCACTCAATGGCGCATAAGATTGGTGGATTCTTCCACACAGTTCACGGACGTACAAATGCGATCCTATTACCATACGTAATCCGTTACAATGGTACTCGTCCTGCTAAAGCAGCTACATGGCCAAAATACAACTACTACCGTGCGGATGAAAAATTCCAAGACATCGCTCGTATGTTAGGATTACCATCTTCAACTCCTGAAGAAGCAGTAGATGCACTTGCTAAAGCTGTTTACGAATTAGGGGAAGCTGTTGGTATCGAAATGAACTTCAAAGCACAAGGCGTTAACCACAAAGAATGGTTAGCTACAATCCATGAGATTGCAATGCTTGCTTATGAAGATCAATGTTCACCTGCTAACCCTCGTTTACCAATGGTAGCTGATATGGAAGAAATTCTTGCTGACGCATACTTTGGATATAAAGAACGCCCAGGTCGTATCAAATAATTGATTTAAAATCTAAAGAGTCTTAGGAGATTCCTAAGGCTCTTTCTTTGCTCTGTTTTTCGTCTGGGAAATATGCTATACTGTTAGGGAAAGAAAGGAGATGGCTTATGACACCAAATAAGGAAGATTACATTAAAACAATCTATAAATTAGGCGGTAAAGATGAATTCGTAACGAATAAAGCCATCAATCAAATGCTGGACCTTTCAGCAGCTTCAACGACAGAGATGTTGAATAAGCTTGTCCATGATGGTACGGTCGAATACATCCGTTATAAAGGTGCAAAATTAACAGGGAAGGGAATTAAAGTCGCAGAACGCTTGATTCGTTCTCATAAAATCTGGGAAGTATTTCTAGTAAATTCTTTAGGATTTAGTGGCGAGTCTGTTCATGATCAAGCTGAAGTCTTAGAACATGCTTCAACCGTTGAAATGACAGAGCGATTAGCGGAATTCTTAGGAAATCCAACGCATTGTCCTCATGGAGAAGAAATACCACCATTTTCAGAATAAGATAACAATAGAACTGGTCTTTTTTGACCAGTTTTTTTATTTAGGCTCTAGTATTTGTTGCAAAACTTTAGTACAATAATAGTACAGTTTAAGTAAGGTGTTTCATTTTTTTTAATACAGAGGGGATATTATGACATCAAAGCATCAACAAATCATTCGTTATATTGAATCGTTGCCAGTGGGAGAGAAAATCTCTGTTCGTTCAATCGCAAAGAACATGGAAATGAGCGAAGGTACTGCCTATCGTGCCATTAAGGAAGCTGAAAATATTGGGATAGTTTCGACTATTGAACGTGTCGGAACGATTCGTATTGAACGTAAAACAAAGGATAATCTAGAAAAACTATCTTTTGGAGAAATTATTAAGATTATTGAAGGGGAAGTATTCGGTGGGCACGAAGGGTTAGATAAAATCTTAAACCGCTTCGTTATCGGTGCGATGACGTTAGATGCGATGACGCGATATATTCAGCCTGAATCACTTGTGATTATTGGGAACCGTGAAGATGCCCAACTTCTTGCTTTGAATCAAGGAGCCGCTGTTTTAATCACTGGGGGATTCCAAGCAACACCACAATTGATACAAAAAGCCGATGAATTAAAGATTCCATTAATGGGAACAACGTACGATACATTTACGGTTGCTAGTCTCATTAACCGTGCGATGACCGATCAATTGATTAAGAAGAAAATCATGATTGTTGCCGATATTTATAATGATATTGAAAATACGAATTATTTAAAAATGGATCAAACTGTTAAAGAGTATCGCGAGTTGAGTGAAAAGACTGGAAATTCACGCTTCCCAGTTGTAAATCATTCGAACAGATTAGTAGGGGTTGTTTCTGCTAAAGATATTCTAGGAAAAGCAGATACTCTGACAATGGAACGTGTGATGACAAAGAATCCATCTGTGTCTAAATTACACGCTTCGGTAGCCAGTGTGGCGCATTCAATGATTTGGAACGGGTTAGAGATGTTGCCAGTTGTGCAAGACAATATGGAATTAATAGGAATCATTTCAAGACGAGATGTGATGAAGGCGATGCAATTGACACAACGTCAACCTCAAGTAGGAAACACATTTGAAGACGATGTGAGTGAAAACTTAGAAATCGTTGAAGTGAATCCAACGAGTGCAAATTTCAGCTTTGCAGTAACACCACAAATGACGAATAACCTTGGAATGCTTTCCTTTGGGGTGTTATGTGAAGTGGTCTCTGTTGCTTCTAAGGAATTTATTCATAGAAGTCAACGTCGTAACACCGTGATTGAACAATTAGAAATGCATTACTTGAAGATGATTCCAATTGAAAGTCATATTGTGATTCAAATTCAAATGCTCGATAATGGTCGCAAAGTATCGAAATTAGATATTTCAGTATTATTAGAAAACTCAATTGTTGCTAAAGCAATTATGTCAAATCAATTAATGGAAAGAAATTAAGAATGAATTACAAAGAATTATTGCAAGAAATCATCACAGAGATTGAAATAGCCGATTCAATCGTGATTTTAAGACATAGAAAACCAGACCCAGATGCTTTGGGGTCGCAAATAGGTCTTAGTAAGCTGATTAAAGGTGCTTACCCTGAAAAGGCTGTATATGTTATTGGAGATATGCCTGAAAACTTGAAGTATATCGGTGACATGGATGAAATCATTCAAGCGGTATTCGATAACTCGCTTGTAATCGTTGTGGACTGTTCTACACCGCGACTTATCAATTGTCCATTTGAGGTGAATGTCGAAGAGGTAATTAAAATCGATCACCATCCAAATGTGACGCCTTATGGAAAGATTTGTTATGTAGATACAACAGCCGCAAGTGCGAGTGAAATCATGGCAGAGTTTGCTTTTGATGAAACTACACCATTTGAAATGAACAGAGATGGTGCTAATGTCATCTATGCGGGGATTATCGGGGATACAGGCAGATTCTTATACCCGTCAACCACTTCGAAAACTTTTGCGCTTGTATCAAAATTGATACAACACGATGTAGATTT
>CALCML010000046.1 GCA_937967765.1 uncultured Carnobacterium sp. | reverse complement strand
ATTTTCCAGTTGTATCATCCATCTACGGATACTATCTTTATCAAATCGAATGGTCTTAATACCCGCTTTAGCTAATACAATCCCAATGTATACAAGTGATAATGGAGTTGTTAATCCTCCTACATAACCTAATGTACTTGATACGAAACTAGGAAGTGGAATATTAATAACTAAGAACACTACTGAAACGATAAATCCAAGTAACGGAGCAGGAAGTAATTTCTTCCAATCGAAATGAGATTCTTGTTTCTTCTTTCCACTTTTACTATCGCTTGTCATTAAAAAGACACCTAATGTCCAAGTCGAAATCGTATTCGTAATATAGTAAATCAAGAAGTATGCTAATGCATCATCACCGAATAATGCGATGTTTAGAGGCAATCCAATAAAAATCGTATTCGCATTGACGAATGTATTAATGACTGTCCCTCTTCGACCTGGAGCCACTTTAAAGGCTTTGACACTTAAAAATGCCACAATATACCCAAGTGCGAAAGCAACAAATGTATAGATGAGTCCTCCTGATAAGCTAATCAATTTTTCTAGTGTTAAATATTTTAACACGGAAACAAAAATTGATACTGGCATCGCTACGTTCATAATCAATTTAGACAAATCATTGCCAAAATCATTATGGAACCAGCCTCTTACTTGTAGGAAATATCCAAGCACAATCAGTGCAATAATTGGAATAATAGACTCAAGAGATGTTAGAAATAACATCCACATCGCCTCCTAATATTTTGGTGTCCATCTGAAGTCACGAACAGCTTTTTCCATATCTTGTTCAGCTGCGCGTGCTAGACCTTGTTCTTGTGCTTTTTTAGCGACTGCTGTTGCCACTTTCAATGACACTTCTGCCACATATTTGAATGGAGGTAACACAGGTGCGCCTGGTTTTGTAATATCCACAATACCGCTTAAGGCATGCGCTGCAGCCCCAATCATTTCGTCTGTTAATAGACTCGCTTCTGAAGCAAGCATTCCTAATCCAAGACCTGGGTAGATTAACGCATTGTTCGCTTGTCCGATAACATAGTTCACACCGTTGTACTCAATGTCGTCTGAAGGAATTCCTGTTGCAACGAAAGCTTTTCCGTTTGACCATTCGATGAGGTCTTTAGCTGTTGCTTCTGCTAATTTTGTAGGGTTTGATAATGGGAAAATCACAGGATGTTCTGTGTTTTCGCACATTACTTCAACAACTTCTTTTGTAAATGTACCTGGTTGAGTTGAAGTCCCCACTAAGATAGTTGGTTTAACAGTTTTTACCACTTCTAATAAATCAGTTAATTTATCTGCATTGGCAAAATCACTACGTTTTTTCGCAAATGGGCGTTGTTCAGGAGTTAAATCGTCCATATCGTCGAATAACAATCCTTGTTTGTCGACCATGAAGAAACGTTTATAAGCTTCTTCTTCGCTAAGACCATCAACGACCATTTCACGAAGCACGCGAGAAGCAATTCCTGCCCCTGCAGTTCCCCCACCGTAGCATAAGTACACTTGGTCTGTTAGTTTTTCACCAGCGATATCCATTGCGGCAAACACGCCACCAAGTGTCACGATTCCTGTACCTTGGATGTCATCGTTGAAGGTTGGAATTTGAGTTTTGTATTTATTTAAGATATTCGCCGCGTTTCCACGTCCGAAGTCTTCCCAGTGTAAATATAGTTTAGGGAAAAGACGTTCTGCTGTTTCAACGAATTGGTCAATAAAGGCATAATAACGGTCACCACGCACACGTTCATGACGATTTCCTAAATAATTTGGATCATCCAATAAGCTTTGGCGGTTTGTTCCTGCATCAATCACTAATGGAAGAACACTTGCAGGGTCGATTCCGGCTGCTCCTGTATAGACCATTAATTTACCAACAGAGATATCCACACCGTTTGTACCCCAGTCCCCGATTCCAAGAATTCCTTCTGCGTCGGTCACAACGATTAAACGAATATCACGGTCACCTGCCGCATTTTTCAAGGTTGCTTCGATATTTTCTGGATGGTTGATGTCTAAGTATGCTGCATATTGTGGATCTACAAAGAGTTCGCTGTAGTTTTCAATCGTGTCTGCAATTGTTGGGTCATACACGATTGGGTTGAACTCCTCTAAGTGTTGTGAGAATAAATAGTAGAATAAAGTACGGTTTGTATTGAAGATTTCCATTAAGAAAAGACGTTTTTCAAGATCATTGGCTTTTTGGTGCATATGCGCATAGGTTTGCGCTGCTTGTTCTTCCAATGTTTGAACGTACGGTGGTAACAAACCTACCAATCCTAATTCTTGACGTTCTTCTTGTGTAAATGCTGTCCCTTTATTTT
>CALCML010000045.1 GCA_937967765.1 uncultured Carnobacterium sp. | reverse complement strand
CAGTAAGCGACCGCGTTCACCAATTGAGTGCGAACTATAGCTTATCCAACGTACCGCTCCTACCGAGTGAAAAATATACGATTAAAGAATTATTCGACGCGATTTCCATCTATTCAGCTAACGCCGCAACTTTAGCAGTGGCCGAGTATATCGGTGGTTCTGAAGCCAAATGGATCGAACGAATGAAAGCCAAACTCGATGAGTGGGGCATTAAAGATGCGACCATCATCAACGTGACAGGTCTACCGAATAAATACGGTGGAGCGGATAAGAATCCTTCCTACGGTGATGAAGACGAAAATAGTATGTCAGCCCGTTCGGTGGCAATTATCGCAAAGAACTTGGTGAATGATTTCCCTGAAATTTTAAAAGTATCATCGATTCCAACACAAACATTCCGGCCAAATAGTTCAGGAACAACGAAGATGGATAACTTTAACTACCTTCTTCCAGGGCTACTCTTCGAATACGAAGGGGTAACAGGGTTAAAGACAGGAACGAGTGATGCCAGCGGCGCGTCGATTACAACGACTGCCACACGTAACGGCTTCTCGGTGATTGTCGTATCTATGGGGTCTAAAGAACCACTCAATCGTTTCAAAGTAACAAGACATCTATTAGATGAAGTGTTTAAAAAATATGAAGGCTTGCTTGTCGGCGCGCCAGGAAAATCGGTTCAAAACTTGGCACCTATCCAATTAGAAGGTGGAACGGAAGAAACGCTTGGTGTGGATTACGGAAAAACCTTTATTGCGGCCGTGCCAAAAGGAACAGCGCTGAGCCAAATCAAGATTTCATTTACACCTTCTGACGATGTGAAGACGGAAGACGGCAAAGTGAAAGCCCCTGTGAAAGCGGGGCAAACAGTTGGGACGTTGAATTTTGAGATGCCAGGTGAAAACCTTGGTTATGTTGATGGCAAAGACCACGGAACGGTGGAAGCCTTAGCCGCATTCGATGTAGAAAATTCTAACGTTGTGACAGAAAGCATGCGTGGAGCGAAAGGATTTATCGGCCAAATGG
>CALCML010000044.1 GCA_937967765.1 uncultured Carnobacterium sp. | reverse complement strand
AGGAACCTTTGCACGTGTTTCAACAGTCAATGCTGAAACTCAACTAAAAGACATCACAAAGATGAAGATATTAGGTTCCTATAATGAAAAAATCGACTTTGTGGATGGGGAAGATTATAATCAGACAGTTACCATTAAGTTGACTTATAATAACCCTCAATATTCTGAGGTTAAAGTTCCAGTTCAAATCAAAAACCTTCCAACAGGGAAGGGTGGGATTCGACTTTCCGTATATCGAGATACGGATAATAGCCTCTGGTTACTAACATTTGTTGAGACCGCTATAGACCACAATGTTATCGATTATCAACAAATCCCTATTGAAGATGGAAAAGTGACGAAAGTGCTTCAATACACAGCTACTGACGAGGATCGAACAAAATTTCTAGAAGACTTAGCAGATGCCAAAGAAAAAGTGGAAACTACTACGGCTACGAAAACTTCGAACTCAAACGAAAAGAGTTCAAACTCGAAAGGGAACGCAAAAGGCTCTGAAAGCAAAGATATCTTTGATAAGATTGATAACTTCTTTGATCAACTGGATACGGACAAAATTGGGGAAGGTGTCGGTAAAGGAGTATTCTATATCGTCATTATTCTTGTAGTGTTCTTTGGAATTAAAGGAAAACAAAATAAGGCGCGCAAGAATAATCGTAGAGCTCGAACTGGAAATACGCGTTCTGCTCAAAGAGTTGCCGCTAATGCTCCTGCAACTAGAGCACAAGGCACAAGCACTCCAGTAGTCGCTACAGAAGCTGTACCGCAACGTGTATATCGTCCGCGAAATAAAGTTTCAGATCCAAAACTTCGCTCACAAGCGAAAAAACAAGCAACAAAACAAGCGCTACAATCGGCTTCAAGTCGTTCAAATACTTCAAGAGAAATGTATGTTGATACACGTGCTACAAGACCGGTTTCATACCGTCCAGCATCAAAAGAAAAATCACATACATTACCACGAGTGCTTTCAAGCAAAACACTCCCTCGTACTTTGAAAACACCGCGCTTAAAATAAAATAGTGGAAGCACCTAATCTTACACGTGAGGTTAGGTGTTTTTTTGCATGAAGTCGTCAAGCATTTGCACAAGAAGCACTATCGGAGTATGCTAAGTGAGAAGGGTGGAATTTATATGACGAAGTTAGATGAATTAATCAAAAAAATTGAAGCAGATCCTCAAAATGCAGAGTATACAAAAGAAGGCATAGCGCCTTTATTTTCTGCACCACGAAAAGCGAAAATTCTGATTGTAGGGCAAGCGCCTGGTATTAAAGCGCAAGAGAGTCGCTTGTTTTGGAATGACCAAAGTGGCGATAACTTAAGAAGCTGGATGGGAGTAACTCGTGATTTCTTCTATCAATCCGATTTATTTGCGGTTGTTCCGATGGATTATTATTATCCAGGAAAAGGTAAATCTGGCGACCTTCCGCCACGTAAGGGTTTTGCTGAGAAATGGCACGAAGAAACGCTAGCCTTAATGCCGGATATTGAACTGATTGTTTTAGTTGGAAAATACGCTCAAGATTATTATTTAAAAGATACGAAGAAGAAAAATTTAACGGAAACGGTGAAGGCTTATAAAGAGTACTTACCAAAGATGTTTCCGCTCGTACATCCCTCACCTCTAAACCGCAGATGGATGGCGAAAAATCCATGGTTTGAAAAAGAAGTTTTACCTGAATTTCAAAAGAGAGTACAAGAAGTGATTAAAGGAGCCAAGAAATGAGAACAGAATTATATCCAGAAATCGAAATCTACAAGGAACACATGATTCCAGTGAGTGACTTGCATACGATTTATGTGGAAGAGTCAGGGAACCCATTAGGTCATCCAGTGGTTGTGTTACATGGAGGTCCAGGAGGAGCATCGTCTCCAGCGAATCGTCAGTTTTTTGACCCAGAGTTTTATCGCATCATTCAATTCGATCAACGTGGATGCGGAAAAAGCACGCCGTTTGCATCTTTAGAAGAGAATACGACGCAGGATTTAGTCTCCGATATGGAGAAAATCCGTACAGCACTAGGCATTGAAAAATGGCTTGTCTTTGGTGGTAGCTGGGGAACAACGCTAGCCTTACATTACACGATTGCACACCGTGAACGTGTCGTAGGATTAATGCTTCGTGGCATCTTCCTAGGCCGTCAAAGTGATGTCGATTGGTTATACCAAGATGGGGCGTCTCATTTTTATCCAGAGAACTTCGAGAAGTTTAAAGCGCCGATTCCTGTTGAAGAACAAGGAGAACTCGTGAACGCGTACTACAAGCGTTTGACGTCAGAAGATGAATCGATTTGCTTAGAGGCAGCGCGTGCGTGGGCAGAGTGGGAACATGGACTCGTGAAGTTGATTCCGTATGATCCGATTGTCTGGGATGAAGCGGGGATTCGCGGAGCACTGACGATTGCGCGAATGGAATGTCATTTCTTCTACCATCATTGTTTCGTGGGAGATGATAATTACATCTTGAATCGTGCAGATGCCTTCAAGGGGATTCCAATGCATATCGTACATGGCCGTTATGATGTGGATTGCTTGCCAAGTGCGGCGTTTGAACTCGCTCAAGTTGTCGATGGCGCAGAACTCATCTTTGCAGAGGCTGCAGGGCACACTGCGATGGAACCTGCAACAATGGAAGCGTTAGTTGGCTTTAGTGAGAAATGCAAAACCTATTTTAAATAAAAAGAAAGGCTCGCAGAAATTTTCTGCGGGCCTATTTAAGTGTTTAGATTTTTTCAAGAAGCATTGCGGCAATGCGCTCCACATCGCGGTTACTTCCACGTAGCTCAAATTCATCGAGCACTGGGAATCCAAAGCGTTCAGAATATTGACGAGCAGTGAGGCAGAATTGCTTATTGAAGTTACGATTTCCGCTGCCAATCACACCAAAGCAATGGGCGTAATTATGTTCATAGGCTAAGAAATC
>CALCML010000043.1 GCA_937967765.1 uncultured Carnobacterium sp. | reverse complement strand
GGCATAAAAAGAAGCAAAGAAAAAAATCTACAGCTCTCCTCTTAAAAAAAGGAGGGTTTGTATCTGTCAGCTTGATTGGGATATGGGAATTATCATACGCAACACCTTCAAGTCTGTGGAAGCTTTGCGGTGACGAACGGAATCCACAGCCGCCCCTCTCTTTAAAAAGGACGGTTTGTATATCGTTGCCTTGCAGTATATGCGAACCCTGCTCCAAATGCAGAACCCCAAGTCTGTGGCATAAAAAGAAGCAAAGAAAAAAATCTACAGCTCTCCTCTTAAAAAAAGGAGGATTTGTATCTGTCAACTTGATTGGGATGTGGGAATTATCATACGCTGTGCCTTCAAGTCTGTGGAAGCTTTGCAGTGACGAACGGAAAAACTTGCGGATCAATCATAGTAGTTGTACGGAAAAGCAACCAATGCGAAATAGAGCCACAAGGCAATTGATTGCCCTGTGGCTCTTTGAGGCTTGGTAGGATTGAGACCTAGGCTCAATCCGGTGCCCGACTAACTACTATGATTGAAATATCCGCAAGGATTTTTGACGTTCGTCACAAAAGCAAAGCTTTCCCTAGTCCACAGACTTGAGGGCTTCTAGCATATCGATGCGTTGGAGGAGATGGTTCACCATATACCCTAGCGCAACCAAGATGACAATCACAATCACACATGGCAACACATATACAAACCATCCGACAGCGGGATTAAACATGACAAACCCCGGTGCCACCGTCTCAATAATCACCCTATGCAGCACTCGCCCAAACAAAATCCCGACACCCATTCCGATCACCGATAATAAAATCGTTTCACGGTAAATATACATCGTCACTTCTTTGTTCAAGAACCCGAGCACCTTAATTGTCGAGAGCTCACGGATTCGTTCAGCAACGTTGATGTTGGTTAAGTTATAGAGGATAACGACTGCTAGTAAAATCGATACGGCCGTTAAAATCATCATCACACGACTCAATGAAGAGACAATCGTATCAATACGACTCACCATGGACGTGTTTTGCACGACGGCTTTCACACCGTCTAGGGCCATTAAGTCCGCGGCTTCTTTTTGTATGCTAGCAGCGTCTTTGTCTTTAAACTGTACGAAAATCGCGTTGTCTTGTGGCACTGCTCCATAAGCCTTGGCATACACTTCTGGTGTCATTACGACGAAGTGCCCAGCGTACATTTCCACGACACCCCCGACCGTTAACGTCACATCCACACCGTCCTTATTCGGAAGCGTAAAGGTATCGCCTACTTTCACGTTTAAGAGTTTGGCTAATTTCTCGGAAATCATCACGCCGCCCTCTGGTAGCGTTACGGTTTTCTTCGATTTTGCATCATTCAAATGAAGGTACGGAGAAATGCTGGCTTCTTTGCCAACGAGCACCGTAACAGACTGTTCATCATCCACGCCTGGCACTTCACGCGTAACTGACTCGGTATAAACGTCGCTATACGAAGTCACGTTTGAAGAGTTTAAATAATTGTGTAGCGCCGCTTCTTCTGAGGCCGTTAACACGTTGTCTTTTGAAACAATCGCATCATACGTAATAATTTCCTTGAACTGACGATCGGCAATCCCATCGAGAGACCCGAGAATTCCACGCCCTGCAAAGAGAAGGGCCACGCTCCCAGCCACCCCGAAAATCGTCATGAGCATGCGTTGTTTGTAACGGAAAATATTCCGCGCCGTCACCTTATGCGTGAAGCTGAGACGATTCCAGATGAACGGAATGCGCTCAAGGAGAATCTTCGACCCAGCCACGGGAGCTTTCGGTAAGAGAAGTGCCGAAGCTTGCTCATGAAGTTCGCGGCGAGCAATCCATAATGGAGGCACCACGCTACAGATGAGCGAGCAAACAATCGCAATTACAGCGATGAGTGGATGGAAATTCAACTGGATACTTGGCAATACTGTATCCTTCATCAAGGTCGCACCTAGCGCACTTGGTAAAGCATACGTTCCTAGTAAAATCCCTAGAATTGTCCCTGAGACCCCAGCTGTAAAACCATACACGGCGAATTTCTTCATCACGTCTTTGGTTTCATAACCGAGCGCCTTCAACACTCCGGCATTGATCCGTTCTTCGTTTACAAAACGCGTCATCGTCGTTACCGTTACGAGTGCGGCCACGGCATAAAGCACAATCGGGAAGAGGTTCGCTACCGCTGAAATCCCTTCGGCTGTCGTCTTCATATTGAAGAACCCTTCGCTTCCAAGCATCGTTGTGCGTGTGTAGACCGAGTATTTCGGTTTCGTGAGTTTTGAAACGTCCACTTCCGCCTTTTCGAGTTCGGATTCAGCCTTCTGGATATCCTTGTCGGCTGTTTCTTTCTTCTCGTTGTAGGTTTCTTCGCTTTCTTTTAGCTGCGTTTTGGCATTCGCGAGTTTGGCTTCACCATCCGCCAACGTTTTCTTGGCTTCGGCTAGTTTGGCCTTACCTTCTTCTAACGTTCCGGCGTTGGCTTCAAAAGCCGCCACTCCTTCGCGGTATTGGTCGAGGCCATCCACGTACTGGCTGTAGCTAGCGTAATACTTCGCTAAGCCTTGTCGATATGCTTCTTGCCCTGCAAGCAATTGTTGCTTCTTCGTTGCGAGTTCCACTTCAGCGTTTGAAATCGCCGTTTGCCCCGCAGTAAGCTCTTGTTCTTTTTGAGTGAGCACTTGTTCTTTGGCATTCAGTGCCTGTTCTGTTTGAGTGAGCTTGGCTTCGGCTTGCGTTAAAGCCGTCTCCATCGCTTGAAGGCTTGCTTCGGTAATGCCCTGTGCCGCAGCCGCATCAGGATCACTGGCTAGTAGTGCCTTCCCTTGCGCTAAGGCTGTCTTCTTCGCTTCAAGGTCTGCCTTCCCCGTTTCTAGTTGCGCTTTTGCCTGCGCTAATTGCGTCTTACCAGCTTCAAGCTGCTTCTGGCCACTAGCAAGTTCATCTTTCTTTGCAGCAAGTTGCGTCTCCGCTTGGCTTAGTTTGGTACTGGCATCCTCTAACTGCTCTTTCTTTTCGGCTAAAGTCGCCACGGCTTGTTCGATTTGTACACGCGCACTCTCGAGTTTGCCACGGCTTGCTTCCAACTGATTCCACGCGGCGCCAAGCTTCGCGTCTCCTGAAGCAATCGTTGCCTCGTTACTATCGACTTCTTTTTGACCATCTGCGAGCGACTTTTCGTTCTTTTCGATTTCGCTCTTGCCGTCTGCTAATTTCTTCTCGGCGTCCGAGAGTTGCGATTTGGCATCGGCGATTTTTTCTTTTCCTTCTGAAATCTTATCGTCGGCCGTCGTCTTCAACGCATCCAAGCGTGCCGTTCCATTGTTGGCCAACTTTTCTTCTAGCGCCTGTTGCAGCTCCGTCACCTTATCCGAGTATTCACGGCTCGTTGTTTTCCATTTACGCAACTCCGGATAACGAAGCCTGGCAATCGTATAAACTTCAGAATCGAACGCGTCTTTTGGCACTACGGCAAACCCGCTAAGGTCACCGCTCCCCGCACTCGACACACCCTTAATCGTGTTCGAAAGAATCTCGCTGGATTGTACAAACCCAGTAATGGTAAATTCATGCTCTTTGAGCAGCGTAGAACTTCCGGATTCATTCAAGCGAATCGTGTCACCAATCTTGTACTGATTGGCCATCGTTGAGGCAAGCGCCACTTCGTTGGATTTCGTAGGAAACTCGCCACTCACCAACTCGAACGTCGAAATATCCTTTGTCTGCGAGAACACACGAATCGCACTCGGCGTATCGGCAACAACCGTGTCGACAAAATAGCCAAATTCCACATCGGCGTTCTCTTGTTTGATTTCGGCTTGGTCCTCGTCACTTAACCCGTAGCCTGCGACCACAAATAAATCGGCGGCGTTGGCCTGCTCCATATAGCTGTTCAACGTGTCTTCAATATCCGGGCCCGACACTTTCAACCCGACCAAACTGAACGCCCCTAGCATCATGAGGAGCATAATAGAGAGGAAGCGCCCCTTCGACTGGCGAAGCGAGTTTCTTATATCCTTATTTAATGTCTTCTTGTTCACTGTCTGCACCCCTTCTAATATTCAAGCGTTTGAATATCTTGTGGATTTGGGTTACATTCGATTTTCTTCACGCGCGCA
This sequence comes from uncultured Carnobacterium sp., assembly GCA_937967765.1. Lineage (GTDB taxonomy): Bacteria > Bacillota > Bacilli > Lactobacillales > Aerococcaceae > Granulicatella. The sequence goes on along the minus strand of CALCML010000043.1, from coordinate 1,364 downwards.
TCATGCATATAAATCACGCGGTCCGCAATCGGCGCAAGCGCAGAGTTATGCGTTACGATAATGACCGTTGCCCCTTGATTACGTGACATATCTTGTAAAATTTGAAGCACTTGTTTTCCTGTATGATAGTCGAGCGCTCCTGTTGGCTCATCGCAAAGTAACAACTTCGGATTCTTAGCAACCGCACGCGCAATCGAGACACGTTGTTGTTCCCCACCCGATAATTGCGCTGGGAAATTATTGATGCGGTGTCCAAGACCGACTGCCTTCAAGGCTTCCTCTGCATCTTGGGCGTCTTTTACGATTTCAGCCGCTAGTTCCACATTTTCCTTCGCCGTTAAGTTCGGTACTAAATTATAAAATTGGAAGACGAAGCCAACATCGTCTCTTCGATAATAAGTGAGTTGTTTTTCATCAAAAGCGGAAATGTCCACGCCGTCGACAAACACATGCCCGTCGTCGTTGGTGTCCATGCCTCCTAAAATATTCAGGACCGTCGATTTCCCTGCACCGCTGGCCCCTAAAATAATGACTAACTCGCCTTTTTCAATTTCAAAATTTACATCATTATTCGCGATAATCTCTGTATCGCCGACTTGATAACGTTTATAGCTATTCTTCATCTCGATATAAGCCATGTCTATCCCTCATTTCTAATGGCACTGTTAAATGAACACCGTGTTGATTCTTTCTCGTATCTACTTTATAATAGGCCTAGCGAAAAAACAATACACAATACTCAACAATGTGTTGATTTAAGAAAAGAGTGTACACAATGACGATCCAAAAACGCAAAACCACAACGAAAAGCGATTTAAAAGAGGCGCTCACCCGATTACTCAGGGAAAAAGACTTCGAGGCCATTAGCGTCAGCGACATCACTAAAGAAGCCGGCGTGAACCGCGGAACGTTTTATCTCCATTACGTCGATAAATTCGATATGATGGACAAACTCATCGATGAGATTTTACAAAACATCTTGTCTCTATTAAAAGAAGGAAATCCAAAAAATAAGGAAGAGGCCCTTCCAGGTATCGTGAAAATCTTCGAGTACTTAAAAGAAGACTTCGACTTTATTCACGCGATGACCTTGAACCGATTTAACTACACTTCCAAGCTCGTTCACGACTTCCTCTTCGAACTGACCAAGCAAATTGGACCGATTAAACAAAATATCAAGATGGTCTACCCGCTGCCAGAAGATTACGCGCAAGAAGTGTTCATCTATAGCAACAGCGCGATTTTCTTCCACTGGATTCAAAAAGGTGGCGTGGAAAGCCCTGAAGAAATCGCAAAAATCTTTTTCAGAATGTCATTATAAAGGAGAAAACTCATGCAAAAGACGATTATGAAAGACCCACTCT
>CALCML010000042.1 GCA_937967765.1 uncultured Carnobacterium sp. | reverse complement strand
TTACAATAATAAAGGAGGATGGGAATGTACGAAGAAAACCAAGTAGAAAATTCGGCCCTGTCTTCTATTGAAGAGAGATTAAACTCTCGTAAGAATAAAGGGAATGAACCTAAGAAAAAACATCCGATTCTAGAAGAAATTCTAGAAGAAATTCTTAGTTGGATTTGGTCTATTGCTGTTGCAAGTATCATTATGGCGATTCTCTACTTCTTTGTAGGTCGTCCGTTCACTGTGAGTGGACAATCGATGTATCCAACGCTTCATAATGGAGATCATATGATTATGTCAAAAATTGGCGGTATTAACCGTTTTGATGTGATTGTATTGCAAGCTCCAGACGAAGATAAAGAATATATCAAACGCGTCATCGGAATGCCTGGTGATACGGTTGAAGCGAAAAATGGTGTTCTGTATATTAACGGAAAAGAAGTGGAGCAACCATTTATTAACAAAAATAACGACAAGAAGACAGTCTTCATCGATGATTTTACATTGAAAGAGTTGACTGGAGAGGACAAGGTTCCTGAAGGTAAATACTTTGTCATGGGAGACAATCGAGGTGTTTCGAAAGATAGTCGAATGATTGGATTTATTGATAAGTCCGCCATTGAAGGAAAAGCCGTATTTACAGTATGGCCGCTTAACCGTATTGGTGGATTGAAAGACTATTCGAATTTATATCAATAGAGAGTAAAGAGGCAGATTTCTGTCTCTTTTTCTTTTGCATGTAGAATAACTATCGTTAGAAAACGATTTCATTATTGTTGACTTTCTATCAAAATATGCGTAAAATAGAAAGGTACATTTTTAAAGGAGGAAGAGTATGGATCAAATTTTTGTGCGTTCATTTGACGCGATGTTAGAGTTAAGACATTTTACATCGATTATCCTCGCATGTGTTTGCGGACTTTTAATCGGGTATGAACGAAAAGCCAGAAATAAACAAGCTGGCGTTAAAACTCATGTGATTGTTTGTTTAACTTCCGCCTTGATGATGATTATTTCCAAAGAAGCGTTTCTTGATACTCATGACTTTGATTCAACACGTGTCGCAGCACAAATCGTTAGTGGTATTTCCTTCATTGGTGGGGGAATTATCTTCATGCGTGACAAGAAAATTAGCGGACTAACAACGGCTGCTGGTATTTGGGCGACTTCAGGTATCGGTATGGCGATTGGTGGAGGATTATGGTTCTTTGGCCTCGTATGTAGCGTTTTCGTTATGTTGATTCAATGGCTAACACATGATTTTACAAAACAACATCAAATTTACCAAGCAAGTATCAATGGTACGGTAGGTGATATCTCGCTCGTTCATGATATTTATCAATACTGTGATTTAAAACAATATCAAATTGCGAATGTTGATGTAAAAGATATCGGCGGTAAATATGAAATTAACATTCAGATTGAAAATGACAAACAAATTTCGATTGATGATATTGAAGCAACCATCAGGGAGCGACATATCGACTTCAAGATTAAGAAAGTGAAGTTCAAGTCGTCAGAAAACAATCCTCAATAGTAAAGATGAGACTGAAGCAATTCAGTCTCTTTTAATTTAACTAGGTGGATTGCTATTCTATTTCTAAATTGTTAAACTAATGACATATATTGTTTGTAAACTTTACACTTAAGGAGATTTGTATGATGAATAGAGAAGAAGTCGTTGCATTACAACACCAACGTTATGCTACTAAAAAATTTGATCCAGCTCGTCGCATTTCTGATGAAGATTGGGCAGCACTTGTGGAAGTAGGTAGATTAGCTCCTTCTTCACTTGGATTTGAACCTTGGAAAATGCTTTTATTAAATAACGAAGAAATGAAGCAAGATTTAAAATCAATGGCTTGGGGCGCTGTTTCAATGCTTGATGGTGCTAGTCATTTTGTGATATATCTAGCTCGTAAAGGCGTGAACTATGAAACTCCTTATATCGAAAAATTAATGCAAGAAGTAAGACATAGAAGTTATGATCCCGATTCTGCTTATGCGCATCGTATTAAGAGTTTCCAAGAAAGTGATGCCCAGCTTAATGATGAACGTTCACTCTTTGACTGGGCAAGTAAACAAACGTATATCCAAATGACAAATATGATGAATGCAGCTGTTTTAATGGGAATGGATTCATGTCCGATTGAAGGATTCGATAAAGCTAAAGTTGAAGCTTATTTAGAAGAAAAAGGAGTTCTGGATACATCAGAATTTGGAGTTTCTGTTATGTGTGCTTTTGGTTATAGAGATGAAGAGATTAAACCAAAAGTTCGTTGGAATACAGAAAGTATTTACGAAGTAATCGACTAAAATTTTTGCATATAAATGAACTCTCAGTACAATGACAAGGAATCGTTGTTGTACTGAGATTTTTCGTTATAGGGATGAGGAAGAGAACGGAAAAAAGAATGAAAACATGGTATAATGTTTGATGGTTCTATATGAATGATTTATTAAAGATTAAATAGAAAGGATTCGAAATTTATGGCAACAATCCAATGGTTCCCTGGGCATATGGCCAAAGCGCGCCGGGAAGCAACAGAAAAATTAAAACTAGTCGATGTTGTGATTGAAATGGTGGATGCTCGTATTCCAGAATCAAGTCGCAATCCTATTATCGAAGAAATTAAAGGACAAAAGAAACAGTTAATTTTATTAAACAAAGTAGATTTGGCAGATCCATCTCAAACAAAACGTTGGAATGATTATTTTACTAGCCAAGGAATTAAAGTTCTTACAACAGAAGCAAAAGACGGAAAAGGGATTAAACAAGTCAAAGCAGCGATAAAAGAATTAATGGCGCCCGTATTTGAAAAGAATCTAGAAAAAGGAATTCGTCCTAGACCGATCCGTCTAATGGTGCTTGGGATTCCAAACGTTGGGAAATCAACCTTTATTAACCGTATGATTAATAAAAACCAAGCAGAAACAGCAAACCGTCCTGGAGTTACAAAGGGACAGAGCTGGTTGAAAATCGGAAATGATTTTGAATTATTAGATACACCAGGAATTCTATGGCCAAAGTTTGAAAGTGAAGAAATTGGAAATAAACTAGCTCTTACTGGTGCTATTAAGGATGCGCTCCTTCATATGGATGATATTGCATTATTTGCTCTTAATCAGTTTAAGTTGGATTATCCAGAGTATTTAAAGAAGGCTTATCGTTTAACAGACAACGATTTGGAGCTCTCAAATGTAGATTTATTAATGCTGATTACAAAGAATTTAGGCTTTAAAGAAGATTATGAAAAGGCAAGCAAACGGATTGTGTTTGATATTCGTTCAGGGAAACTTGGTCGTTATACATTAGACCAAGCGCCTGTATCGTTAACGGGGGAAGCATAATGGAAAAACGTTCCATCAAAGAAATTAAATTGATTCTTGAAAAAATTCAAACGTTGTCGGATGAACGTTTAACAGAACTTCGAAGTGACGAGCGTAAAGGAGTTCAAGATTTAATCGCTAAATTCGAACGTCAGTACGCTAAAAAAGCAGAACGTGCTGCTCACTTTGAAGAAATGCAAAGCTTTGAACGTGCAGCTAAACAAAAAGGCTACAAAATGATTGCTGGGATCGATGAAGTGGGTCGAGGTCCACTTGCTGGTCCAGTGGTAGCTGCTGCCGTTATTCTTCCTGAAGGAATGGAAGATATCGGTCTGGATGATTCAAAGAAATTAAGCGCCAAGAAGCGTGCTGAGATTTTTGAAATCATTAAAGAACAAGCCATCGCAATTGGTATCGGTATTGTTGATGCGTTTACCATTGATAAGATTAATATTTATGAGGCTAGTAAGGTAGCGATGAAGAGAGCGATTGAATTATTGCCAGAACAGCCAGACTACTTATTGATTGATGCTATGAAACTGGATACTGGTATTCCTGAGGAAGGTATCATTAAAGGGGACGCTAAGAGTATCTCCATTGCAGCAGCAAGTATTGTTGCTAAAGAGGTTCGTGATCAGATGATGAAGGATTACGAACAACTGTATCCAGGTTACGGCTTTGCACAAAATGCTGGCTATGGTACGAAGGCTCATCTTGAAGGCCTTGGAAAATTAGGACCAACTCCAATTCACCGCATGACATTTGCTCCAGTGAAAGACTATCAATAAAATCCAAAACAGAACTCTTTCTCGTAAATAGTATTGAAAGACTATTTCGAGAGGGAGTTTTTTTATGATTTGGACAAAACGTAGATTACTGATTGCGGTCGCGATGAGCGATACGATGACGAGCAAACGATTCTTTGAGCTTTATGAACGGTTGAATGAGGATGTCTCCTTAAACGACACTTTTGTTCTAGGGGATTTAAAATACGCACTGCCAGAAGAAACGAGTCAGTGGATAGAATCAATGGATTGGGATGTTGAAATCAAAAGACTACAGGGAAAAAGAGTGAAGGTATTGACCATTTTGGACGGTGGTTATCCCCAACGCTTAAAAGAAATTTATTTACCTCCAATTGTATTATTTTATAGAGGCAACTTGTCGCTCATTAATCAGAGAGCTGTTGCTATTGTAGGCTCAAGAGACCATTCTAAATATGCAAAACATTGTATTCATGAATTAATCCCAACCATCGTTAATGATGGCATTGTAGTTGTCAGTGGATTAGCGCGTGGAGTCGATACATTGGCGCATGAAGAAACACTTAGAATTAGCGGAAACACCATTGCGGTTATTGGTAGTGGCTTAGATGTTGTGTATCCACCGGAAAACGCAAATCTTTATGACATGATTGCGAAAAGAGGACTTCTCCTTTCTGAATACCCACTAGAGAGTCGACCTTTAAAATTTCACTTTCCATACCGTAATCGAATCATCGCTGGACTCAGTCATGGAGTATGTGTCATTGAGGCAAAAGAGAAAAGTGGAAGTCTCATTACTGCAAACTTAGCTTTAAGTGAAAATAGAGAAGTTTTTGCCGTTCCAGGAAGCATTTTTTTTACTCATTCTAAAGGGACTAATAGCCTCATTGAAGCAGGAGCATGTCTAGTTTCGAGCGGTGAAACAATCTCTAAGAATCTTAAATATTTTCCTTAAAAACGAAATCTAATAGTTTAAGAGATTGTTTTGTTGCCTTGACAAAAAGAATGTGTTTAGATATGATGACAAAAGATAATTTAAGCAATCTCACTTTTCTCGGGATTTTTTGGCTTGAGAGAACTGTTAGATAGAGTGGATTAGGGAAGGAGCCATTTAATGGTGAAGCAAAATCTAGTAATTGTAGAGTCTCCTACAAAAGCTAAAACCATTGAACGCTATTTAGGGAAAAACTTTAAAGTAGTTGCTAGTAAAGGGCACTTACGTGATTTGCCTAAAAGCAAAATGGGCGTAGATATTGAACATAATTATGAACCTCATTATATTTCAATTCGTGGGAAAGGTGATTTAATCAAATCACTTAAAAAAGAAGCAGCAAAAGCAGATGCTGTCTATCTCGCGAGTGACCCGGATAGAGAAGGAGAAGCTATTTCTTGGCATTTAGCTCATTTATTAGGACTTGATTTAAACGCACCTATTCGTGTGGAATTTAATGAGATTACAAAAGATGCAATTAAAGAAGCATTCAAGAATCCAAGAAAAATCGACATGGACTTAGTAGATGCGCAACAAGCACGTCGTATTTTAGACCGTCTTGTGGGTTATACTTTATCTCCTATTTTATGGAAGAAAGTGAAAAAGGGTCTTAGTGCCGGTCGTGTTCAAAGTATCGCTGTGAAGTTAATTATTGATCGCGAAAACGAAATTAAAGCATTCGTCCCAGAAGAATACTGGACACTTGAAGGTCAATTTAAGAAAGAAAAGAAAGCTTTCACAGCAAATTACTATGGTACTACAACTGAGAAAGCTGCTTTAGAAAAAGAAGCGACTGTAAAATCAGTAATGGCAGAACTTTCTGAGAAGAAACCATTCAAGGTAACTAAAGTGACGAAGAAAGAACGTCGTCGCAATCCTGCAGCACCATTTACAACAAGTAGTTTGCAACAAGATGCATCAAATCGTCTAAACTTCAGAACGCGTAAAACAATGATGGTTGCCCAACAACTTTATGAAGGGGTATCGCTTGGACGTAGTGGGTCTGTCGGTTTAATTACGTATATGCGTACAGACTCAACTCGTATCTCAGCATCAGCTCAAAATGAGGCTTCTGAGTTCATCGAAAAAGAGTTTGGTAAAGAATACTGTCTTGCTACTAAACGCGCTGTAAAGAACGCTGAGGGAGCTCAGGATGCGCATGAAGCAATCCGTCCGTCATCAGTTCTTCGTACACCGGATTCGATCGCAAGTTATTTAACGAAAGATCAATTAAAATTATACACATTGATTTGGTCTCGATTTGTTGCTAGTCAAATGACTGCAGCGGTCTATGACACTGTACAGGTTGATTTAGAACAAAATAACCATGTGTTTAAAGCGAATGGTTCTACTGTTAAATTTGCTGGGTATCAAAAGGTATATCAAGATAATGCAGAAGCGAAAAAAGGAAATGTCCTTCCAGAAATGCAAGTTGGGGATGAAGTTCAATTAGCAAAACTAAATCCTGAACAACATTTCACGCAACCACCTGCACGTTATTCTGAGGCGACTTTAATTAAAACATTAGAAGAAATCGGTGTTGGTCGTCCGTCAACATACGCGCCAACAATCGAAACAATCCAAAAGCGTTATTACGTAAAATTGGTTTCTAAACGTTTTGAACCAACTGAACTTGGCTATGTAGTTCATCAAATGATTGAACAATATTTCCCAAATATTGTCGATACTCATTTCACTGCATCAATGGAAGATAATCTCGACCTTGTTGAAGAAGGGAAAGAAGAATGGGTACAAGTCATCGATAAGTTCTACCAACCATTCAAGGTTGAAGTTGATAAAGCAGAAGTTGAAATCGAGAAAGTTCAGATTAAAGATGAACCAGCTGGAT
>CALCML010000041.1 GCA_937967765.1 uncultured Carnobacterium sp. | reverse complement strand
GCTCGTTCAATTCGCCGTGCTCGTAGCGGATTGAAAGATCCAAAACGTCCAATCGGTTCATTCTTATTCCTTGGACCTACTGGGGTTGGTAAGACAGAGTTAGCGAAAACATTAGCGGAAGCGATGTTTGGTGACCAAGACGCCCTCGTTCGTATCGATATGTCTGAGTACATGGAGAAACACGCGGTTAGCCGTTTAGTCGGTTCACCTCCAGGATACGTTGGATTCGATGAAGGTGGACAATTAACAGAGAAGATTCGTAACAAACCTTACTCTGTGATTCTGTTAGATGAAATCGAAAAAGCCCATCCAGATGTATTTAACATTCTGTTGCAAGTCTTAGACGATGGCCATCTGACGGATTCGAAAGGACGTAAAGTCGACTTCAGAAATACGATTCTTATCATGACGTCAAACCTTGGGGCAACGGCTCTAAGAGATGAAAAAGCAGTTGGGTTCGGTGCCAAAACCGTACAACACGACCATACGGCAATGGAAAAACGCATCCGCGAAGAGTTGAAGAATGCGTTCCGTCCAGAGCTATTGAACCGTATCGATGAAATTATCGTCTTCCATAAATTGACGAAACCTGAATTACGTCAAATCGTTCAATTGATGACAAAAGACATTAAAACGCGTCTTGCGGAGTTGAATATCGAATTGAAATTCACTTCAGGAGTTATCGACCTGATCGCAGAAGAAGGATTCGACCCCGAATACGGGGCACGTCCAATTCGTCGCGCGATTCAAAAGAAAATCGAAGACCCACTTAGTGAAGCACTCCTCAGCGGAGAAATTCGCTTCGGTCAAAAAGTGACAATCGGTTCTCAAAAAGGAAAAGTGACAATTAAAGAAACAAAAGTCGCTCCTAAAAAAGAAGCCGTTAAAGCTTAATATTATAATGAAAACAGCCACTTCTATGTTGAATAGAAGTGGCTGTTTTTTTAGTAACTTTGTTTTTGTAAGAGTAAGTGGCAGAGCGTCAGGTCGTTCATGTCCTTGACGTTTAGCCCTGTTTGTTCCGCAAAACGATCGATGCGGTATTGCAAAGTATTGCGGTGTAAGAAGAGTTTTTGACTCGCCTTTGAGACATTTCCATGAGCGTCCCAGAGAGCTTCAATCAACTCTTTCACGTCGTCTTCGCTTAATAAGAGAATCAACTCGTCAGCAATCGGTGCGATATCGACTAAAGCATTGGCAATCGCCCATAACATCACTGGCGCAAATTCCAGACTGGAGCGCTTGTGTGAATGCATTAAGTATTCCACGAAGAGCGCTTTTTCTGCTTGATAGAGAAGCGGCACACGGCTTGATGTTGCCCAGCGGTTTCCGATAAAGAGTTGTAATTCCACGGCAAAGTCGTCTTCAATCGCGGATTGCACTTCAAAGAGCGTGCTTGCAAGAGAGGTTGCGACTTCCGGGTTCACAACCAGCGTGTAGTGATGGCGGAAGTTTTTGAAGATGGCAAGGGTCCCAACCGTTAAGTTTTCGACGAACTCCAACCAGTCTTTTTCTTGAAAGACACCTTCTTGCTTTGGAAATACCGCCAAGTGTACGCATTGGATATACGCTGTTGGAGTGGGCAGGGTGCCTTTTCCTTCTAAGTACGCTAGCCAAGGATGCGTTGGGATTGAAGTTTTGGTTGGTTGTGTATTTAAGGTTTCGATGAGGAATCGTTCGCGCTCAGTTAAGCTCGATTCTAAGAGATAAATCACTTCACCGTTCAGCGTTACAGGAACAGCGTCTTGACCGTTTTCTCCAAGAAGAGCATCCGGGAATAATTCTTTCCAAGTCTTTTTCATAAGAACTCCTTTTTTTGAAAAGTGTTTGCCTCTTAAGTATACACGTTGTGGCCTAGAGAATAAAGGTTCTTATACTATGATTTTATAAAGAAATTCGGTAGAATAGGACATATAGTCAATATAAGGGGGATACGACATGTCAACAGAATGGTCATTAAAAGAATTATACCCTTCATTTGAAAGTGAAGAGTTTCAACGTGACTTTGAACGTTTTTCAAACTTTAGAGAGGTATTCAACGGCTTAACGCTTGAAGATAACTTAGAGTCTATCAATGCGGCAATCGCGGCCTTAGAAGAGTTCAGCGTCTTAAGCAGCCGTCTTGGAAACTACATTAATTTAACATTAACTGCGAACACAACAGACGAAACAGCGAATAAATACCGTACTTTATTCGGTAATGCGTATGCTGCGTTAAACAGTGCATATACAAAAGTCTACAAATTTATCGGAAGCGTGGAAACTGATATCACTGCCGACGAAAATCTAAAAGACTACGAATTCTACTTTGCAGAAGCGAAGAAACAATACAAACATCTATTATCTGATGAATTAGAAGATGTGATTGCGAAATTCTCTATCAGCGGTGGAGACGGTTGGGAACAACTCTTCGAAGCGATGACTTCAGGCGTTGAAGGCGAATTTAAAGGCGAAAAAGTAACGCTTAGCGAAATTCGTAATATGGCGTATGATGCGGATGCAGCGGTTCGTAAAGAAGCGTACGAAACAGAATTGAAGATGTACGATACGATTAAAGAACCAATCGCATTTGCCTTAAACAATATTAAACAACAAGTGCTTACAGAAACAAGCTTACGTGGTTTCGAATCACCACTAGCACAAACATTAGAAGCATCTCGTATGTCTCGTAAAACATTGGATGCACTTCTTGAAGCGATTCGCGAATATTTACCACAATTCCGCGCTTACTTGAAACATAAAGCTTCTCTCTTAGGTCACGAAAATGGATTACCATTCTACGACTTATTTGCACCAATCGGAGAAAGCTCACGTCGTTTCACAATCGAAGAGTCTAAAGAATTCTTATTAGAAAACTTCAAAGGCTTCTCAGAAGATTTAGCCGAGATGACAAAAGAAGCTTACGAAAACAACTACATCGACTTCTTACCACGTAAAGGAAAAGTGGGGGGCGCGTTCTGTAGCAACCTACCATTCATCAAACAATCACGTATCTTAACAAACTTCTCTGGTTCATTAAGCGACGTTGTAACGATTGCGCACGAATTAGGACATGCGTACCACGGTTTACACATCGAAAACCACCGTGTATTAAACCAAGAGTACTCAATGCCTGTTGCTGAAACGGCGTCAACATTCAACGAAAATATCGTGATGAATACAGTGATTAGCGAAGCAAGCGATGCTGAAAAAGTAGCCTTACTTGAATCACAATTGCAAGATACAACACAAATCATCGTGGACATCTACTCACGTTACTTATTCGAAGCTTCAGTATTCGAAAACCGTGAAAAGAGCTTCATGTTCTCGAAAGATTTAGAAAAATTAATGTTGGATGCGCAAAAAGAAGCATACGGCGACGGATTAGATCCAGACGCAATGCATCCATATATGTGGGCTTGCAAACCGCACTACTACAGCAGCGGCTTAAGCTTCTACAACTTCCCATACGCATTCGGAGGATTGTTCTCTAAAGGCTTATATGCCATCTATCAAGAGCAACCTGAAGGATTCGTTGAGAAATATCAAGAGTTATTGCGTGCGACAACAGTGACTTCTGCGGAAGATACTGCGAAGGTGTTGGGCGTGGATGT
>CALCML010000040.1 GCA_937967765.1 uncultured Carnobacterium sp. | reverse complement strand
TTCGATTCATTTGTTGTTGAAATAAATCCATCATTAATCTCCTTTACCAGGCTTCAGCGATGGTCAGCGGAAGCACTTGAATTTGAGCCTTGGCCCATTGATTTTCGATTTGTTGTCGTTGTTGTTCGTTTTGTGTAAAGCAAATGCCGCAGTCACCGCCACCAGCCCCAGAAGTTTTCGCGCATGCACCGACTTGTTCTGCGAGGTCGCAGAGCATTTGAAGGGCTGGTGTTTCAATCTCTAGCTGCATTTCTCGTGCAAATTCATTTAAGAGCGCACGATTAGCACGGATACCTTCTTGTAAGGCTGGAATGTCTTGTTCGTTCCATGCACTTTGTAGGCCTTGAACGATGGCGTGACTCTTTTTGAGAAATTCTTTGTAAAATTCACTATCGGTTGCCACTTTGCGTTTCTTCTCGGTTGCTTGAATGAGTGAGTCCGTGATAGCGACTTGCCCTGTCCATCCTACTAAAAGGGTGAAGTCTGGGAGCTCTGGAAGGCGCTCAATCGTGAGGTCTTTCCAGTCGGAATCGCAAATTTCTTTAATCGATTTAGTCTGTAATTGTTCGAGTAATGCGCTTCGGTCAGGGCTTGTGTAATACACCATTCCTCTAAAAGAAGAGGCTGCGATATCTCCAAAGGATCCACGTTGGGATAAGCGGAGATTCGTTAACACACTAAGCTTATAGACGAGTAGAGGCGTGCGCGGAGTCTTGTAAAAATCAAGAATCGCTTGAATTGTTGCGACGACAACGGCACCGCTGGAACCGAGTCCGTATTTAATACCTCGCTTAGCGTCATCGAGTTCGCTCGTAATCGAAAGCGAGTAGAGTGCGTTCGTTGGTTTGTCGCATTCACGAATATACTGTTCTGCGACTAGAATCGCTTCTTCGACTAGTTTATAGGGATGGTCTCCCTTTGCGCAGAACTTTTCTCCTTCGCGAGTCCATTCCACAACGACGTCTGGATTTTGCGTAGAAGTTAAGGTTCCTACACTAGTAGCTTCGTCAATCGTAACTGTTAAGTAGCGCGACACTGATGCAACAATAGCGCCGTGTCCGGGTTCGACAACCGCATATTCTCCGGCGATAAAAAGTTTACCGGGAGCTGTTGAAGTAATCGTCACGCGCTCACTTCCCTTCGAATTCTGCAAGAGAAGCGTTCCATTCGTCTTCGGTCAACGTGCGAATGCCTTCTCCTGGAAGCGTAGGGATGAGTTTTTCACTTGGGAATACTTTGCCAAGCTCTTCCATAATCACTGGAATATCACTCGCCTTGCAAATCACTTTAACGTTTGGCCCAGCATCCATTGTGAAGTAGGCTGGAATGCCTCGTTCTTCTCGAATCGTGCGAATCGTTTGTTGGGCGATAATACTCT
>CALCML010000039.1 GCA_937967765.1 uncultured Carnobacterium sp. | reverse complement strand
AGAAGATGTGTTGAACTAAGGGAGGAAGCAAAAATGGCAATTTTAGTAACAGGTGGAGCAGGGTATATCGGTTCTCATACGGTAATCGAATTGGATAAAGCTGGATTTGACGTTGTTATTGTCGACAACTTCTCAAACAGCTCACCAGAAGTGTTAAACCGTTTAAAAACAATCACAGGAAAAGATTTCCCTCTATATGAAGGAGACATTCTTGATCGTGATTTCTTAGTATCTGTTTTTGAAAAAGAAAACATTGATTCAGTAATTCATTTCGCAGGGTTCAAGGCTGTGGGAGAGTCTGTTGAAAAACCTTTAGAATACTATCACAACAACATTACAGGAACATTAGTGTTATTAGACGTAATGCGTCAATTTAACGTAAAAGACATCGTGTTCAGTTCAAGTGCAACAGTATATGGTATGAACAATGTGGTTCCTTTTAAAGAAGAAATGCCAACAAGCGCAACAAACCCTTATGGTTATACAAAAGTAATGCTTGAACAAATTTTAAATGACGTTGCTTTTTCAGATAGCGACTGGTCAGTTACAAACTTACGTTACTTCAACCCAATCGGAGCACATGAAAGTGGCTTGATTGGAGAAGCTCCAAACGGAATTCCAAACAACTTAATGCCATACATCACTCAAGTGGCTGTTGGTAAACGTGAATTCTTAAGCGTATTTGGGGACGACTACGATACTCATGATGGTACTGGGGTTCGTGACTACATCCACGTTGTTGACTTAGCTCGTGGACACGTACTTGCAGTTAAAAACAATGCGGCTCAAAAAGGCGCAAAAGTCTTTAACTTAGGAACTGGTATTGGATACAGTGTATTAGATTTAGTAAAAGCATTTATTGAAGAAAATGGAGTGGATATTCCTTATAAAATTGCACCTCGTCGTGCAGGGGATATCGCAACTTGTTATGCGGATGCTTCTAAAGCAAAAGAAGTGCTAGGATGGGTAGCGGAAAAGAACTTGAATGATATGGTTCGAGACTCATGGAACTGGCAAAAGAAAAATCCAGAAGGATACTAGAAATATAGTTCTATACAAATCAATAAAACTCCTTCGGAGTTGTTATTGTGGCAAGAATAGTAGGATAACGGTTTGAGCCTAAGGTCTCAAACCTACCAAGCTTCAAAGGGAGAGTAGCGAATGATTGCAACTCTCCCTAATTCACATTGGTTATAAATTCCTACTATTGCCACAATAACTCCAAAGAATTCTTTTTTGTGCGTTTCTAATAGTCCTCAATGGGGGAGAACAAAACAGCTATTACGATTGGATTCGTAATAGCTGTTTTGTTTATCTTCTTACACGTTTTAGTGCTTCTTTGAAGAGTGGATAAACGATTGGGACTGCAACTACTGTGAAGATAGCTGATCCAAACGTTCCTGTAATTTTATTGATGGCTTGAATGAATGCTGGTGTTAATGCAAGACCACCGACAATCATTCCTCGTAAGAATGTGTATTTAATGATATTGACAATAATTTTTACAATTGCGGCAACAACACCGACTGCGATGATGTTACCAATTTTGTCGTTTTTCTTTAATAATTTTTCGTAAACAAGATGGATCACATAGCAGACGATTAACGATTCTAGAATCGTTTCCCAAGCAACTGAAGCATAGCCGTTTAATAAATCAAAGATGCCAAGGCCGATAGATGCAGCGAGGGCGCCACGTTTTGTTCCGAAAATCAAGCATCCAACGACAACAAGCGCGTTTCCAAAGTGAACGAACTGTGTAGTGAATGGCATTGGGATTCTAAAGACGCTAACTCCCAAGAAAATTAAAGCTGCAAATAAGCTTGTCTCTACAATATCTCTTAAATCTGTATTTTTCATAATGACACCTCAGTAGTAAATTTTGTTGTAAGCATTCCAAGTTTTTTCTCGATTGGAAGGCCAAATGGAATATGTTCAGGTTGTTGGCTACTCATTTGAAGCACTTCGTCGATAAATTTCAACGTGAATGACAATGCGTCTTCTATAGACATCTCTTGTAAGATGCATGCAGTCGCAAGAGCCGCCAGTGTATCACCTGTTCCGTAAAAATGATGCGGATATTTTGTTTTATAGAAATCAAAGAAAGCATCCGTCTCTTTGGTATAAAGTTGAACACCTGTGAACTCTTCGCTATCAGGGCAACCCGTAATAATGATGTACTCAGGTCCGAGTTCAGCTAGTTTCTTAGCTAACTCCCTTGTAAAGTCCATCGTGATTTTCCCCGTTGGATAGGGCATATTTGTCAAAAGACAGGCTTCTGTAATGTTTGGATAAATCACATCAGCTTTTTGAATGAGTTTTCTCATGGCTTCAACATGTTCTTGTGTAAATCCGCTATACAGTTTTCCGTTGTCCGCCATAATCGGATCGACGAATAGTTTCGTAGACGCTGGCAGTGTTTCAATGGTATCTATCATTAATTCAATTTGTTCCGAGTTTCTGAAGTATCCTGTCAAAACAGCATCCGGTTTTAAGTCCAATTCTTGCCATTGTTTTAAGGTTTGTTTCATAAATTCGGTTTGCTCCGCAATCGCGATATTTTTGAATCCGCCGGTATGAGATGAAAGGAGCACAGTAGGCAGTAGCATCGTTTCAATCTGACAGCAAGCGAAAATCGGGATAGCGGGGGCGAGTGCGACTTTGCCAATTCCAGGCAAGTCGTTTGCGATTAATATTTTTTTCATATCTATTCCTCGAGTTTCAATGTATCTGTATTGTAAAACGGGACAGGTGAGGATACAATAGGGATGAAAACAAACTGTACCGGTACAGTGGAGGTGTGTCATGTATCAATATCAGCAATTAGTAAATGCATTAAAAGAGGAAATATTAAGCGGGAATCTACAAAAGGGGGATAAACTTCCTTCGATTCGAGAACTAGTCGCAACCTACGGAGTGAATAAGGATACGGTACAACGAGCCTTGCGTAGTTTAAAAGATGAAAGTTTTATTTATGC
>CALCML010000038.1 GCA_937967765.1 uncultured Carnobacterium sp. | reverse complement strand
TCCTCCAGTCTAGGTGTCTAATGTTTCTTACTGAATAAGCGTGTCGTTAAATCACTTTACGCTCGAATGGGTCGATGCTGATGCCTTGTTCTAAGACTTGTTTGGCATATTCTTTGGCACCGAATAATGAGTGGTCGCGGTAGTTTCCGCATTGTACGGCAGAGACGCCTTGAATATCTTCGAATTGAATCTTTTCGACGATTTCTTCTAGCGTTGATTTTAATGCGCGTGCGATATCTTCAGGAGAGCGTTCTTCCCAAAGGATTAAATGGAAACCAGTACGGCATCCAAATGGAGAGATGTCGATGATGCCTTCTAAGCGGTCACGTAAGAGGTCCGCTAGTAAGTGTTCGAATGTATGAACGACACCTGTTGGCATTTCTTGTTTGTTTGGTTGTAAGAAGCGGATGTCAAAGTTTGAAATGACGTCTCCTTTCTTACCATGTTCGTTTGCGATTAAGCGAACGTAAGGTGCAATCACCTTGTTATGGTCTAGTGTAAAGCTTTCTACTTCAGCCATGTTGATTTCCTCCTAAGTTGTTTTGATGAAACGAAAATAAAAAAAGCTCGCACTTCTAGCGCTTGCTAAAAGGACGAGTTGCAGTCGTGGTACCACCTTTGTTCGTCTTCGGGGGAGAAGACCTTTTCCGTCTAGACGGATGGTTGATAACGGGAGTACCCGGATTGTCTTAAGGTTTCGGACAATCTGCTCAAAGATCATGTTCAAAAATAACGACTTGCTTACTCGCACCAACCGTAAGCTCTCTATGAAGTTTTATTTTTTACTCTTCTTTTCATTGCGTTTCGATATGTTATAAAAACAGAATACTGGTATCTGGGTGAAAAGTCAATGTGAAAAACATACTTTTTGTTATATTTATTATTTATAGTTCGCTATTCTTAATTTTTATAATGAAAAACGAGATTTAAAAATCAATTCGTTCGTGTTTTGGTCAAGTCTGGTCGTTATTTGGTTATTTTTACTCATTTTTACGCAAAATAACACTCTAGATTGGAAAGATTATAGAATAGAGTGAAAAGTTTCACGCTTTACAGTATAATAGAACTATCTATTAAACAATGAAGGGTGACAACAATGACATTATTAGATGTACAACACGTACAAAAAGTTTATCAAACACGTTTTGGAGCCGCTGAAGTGACTGCGTTAAAAGATATTAACTTCTCAGTAGAAGAAGGCGAATATGTAGCAGTCATGGGGGAATCTGGTTCTGGTAAAACAACGCTATTAAATATTTTAGCGACACTAGACCGTCCAACTGATGGAACGGTGCTTCTAAACGGGGAAGACATCCAAAAGATTTCTGATAAAGTATTAACGGAATTCCGTCGTGACCACTTAGGGTTCGTATTCCAAGACTTCAACTTATTAGAAACATTATCCGTGTATGACAATATGGTATTGCCACTTGTGTTAGCACGTCGTCCAATCGACGAAATGGAAAAGAAAGTTCAACCAATCGCTGAAATGTTAGGCATTGAGGACTTATTGAAAAAATATCCATATGAATTATCTGGAGGTCAACAACAACGTGTGGCAATCGGCCGTGCGATGATTACAGACCCAAGCTTACTCTTAGCCGATGAACCAACAGGGGCGTTGGACTCAAAATCAGCAAGCAATACATTAGATTTATTCGATAAAATCAATCAAAACGGACAAACGATTTTAATGGTAACGCACAGTACGGTTGCCGCAAGTCGTGCCAAACGCGTCCTTTTCATTAAAGACGGTTTAATTTACAACCAATTGTACCGTGAAGGAAGAACGGATCAACAAATGTTTGAATTAATCTCAGAAACATTAACTGCGATGGCAAACAGAGGTGAGGAACATGTTTAATCTACTGCGTTCCATGGCGATTACGAACTTACGTAAGAACCGTGCTCTCTATGTACCATTTGCACTTGCAACGGTGATGGTGACAGTAGTTCTATATGTAACGAACGCACTGGCTGCAACACCGGAGTTCGCTCACTTAGAAGGTGGATCAGCGATGGCCAAGACTCTTGGCTTTGGTTTCGTCATCGTTCAAATCGTATCACTCGTCGTTATTCTGTATGCGAATGCCTTTGTGATGAAAAACCGTGCCAAAGAGTTCGGTTTATACGGGATTCTCGGTCTTGACCGTAAGAATATCCAATTGCTCAGCTTGATTGAGTTAGTTGTCTTTGCCGCTTTAAGCATCGGTCTAGGGTTAATCCTTGGTGTGATTTTCCATGCGGCATCATTTGCGATTCTATTGAAACTCATTCAATACGATATCGGTATTAAATATTCCTTCCAATTCGGAAGTATTATTGCTGTTCTGTTAACGATGGTGGCCATCTTCGTTCTTGTGTTCTTTTTAAATGCAGCGAAGATTTACATGAGCCGTCCGCTTGAGTTATTAAAAGAGAAGAAAAAAGGGGAGAAGAAAGGCCGCGCTGTTACGATTCGTGCCATCATTGGTCTAGGACTTCTTGGATATGCATACTATATGTCACAATCCATCGAGTCTCCGGTTAAAGCTCTCTTATACTTCTTCTTAGCCGTATTATTAGTAGTTGTTGCGACTTACATTTTATTCGACGCTGGTTCGATTGCGCTTCTATCCATCTTGCAAAAGAATAAGAAGTTGTTCTATCAACCAACGAACTTTATTTCGATTTCAAACTTGCAATTCCGTATGCGTAAAAATGCTGCTGGGCTTGCCAGCGTGTGTATCCTTTCAACAATGGTACTTGTTACAATGGCGACAACTGTAGCACTTCAACGTGGGACAACAGCCAGACTCGATAGCAACTATCCGACAGATTACTCTGCAGTTGCTTACTTTGTTTTAGAAAAGGATATGGATCAATATCCTCCAATCGTTCAAAAGATTAAGGAACAAACGAAAGGTCAATTGAAAGACGAGAAGACATTCTTAAACGTGCTTCGTTTCGGAAAACGTACGGAGAATGGATTCGACTTTGCGAATGTGAACTCAGGAGATAGTCCTGCAGCGATGTTCACCCTTGTTTCTGTGGACCAATATAATAAGATGTTTGGGACGAACTACACAGTTGGCGAGAAGGAAATGATTGTCGGCTATATTAAAGGGGACGTTAAACAAATTTCAGAAGTAAAGACTTATTCAGTTGTGTATAATGCGACGATTACAGTCAAAGAGATGATTGATGGAACTCCATACGCGAAAGTGATGCCACAACTACCATATGTGGCAGATAATCAGTATGTAGGGATTGTAAAAGATCCAATGCAATACTTAAACCCAGTGGCTGGTCAAGCGATGTATTACTTTACTTGGAATACCAATACACCATTTGAGTTACGTGACGCTGAATGGGCTGCGTATAAGAATGTGAAGAGTCAATACAAGGCAGATGCCATGGCGTTAAGCAGTAAGAATGAAGAGGCTAAAACCTTATATGCCTTCATGGGTAGCTTGCTCTTAGTGGGGGCACTTCTTTCAATCGCATTCTTCATTGGTGCAGTTCTTGTCATTTACTACAAACAAATTTCTGAAGGGTACGAAGACCGTGACCGTTTCGTTATCTTACAAAAACTTGGTATCGATCAAAAGACGATCAAGAAGTCTATCAACCGTCAAGTGTTAATTGTATTCTTCTTACCGCTTGTCACAGCGTTTATCCATACCGCATTTGCCTTCAAGATGTATCGTAAGATTATCGAACTCTTCGGGGTTGACGGCAGCGTGACATTAAACGCGACAATTGTGATTGGTGCGATTTTCGTAGTCGTATATCTCATCGTGTACCAAATCACTTCACGTAGTTACTACAGAATTATTAAACGTTAATCAACTACAACTCCAAAAGAGGTTTCCGTGCGAAGCCTCTTTTTTTGTACTTTTTTCAAAGTGACAAAAATGTAAGAAACGGGGATAAAATGATAGGATAGTGTCATGATTTCCCTTTATTAGTGGACTATACTAAGGTCAACAAATGAAAGTAAAGGGTGAAAACAATGACATTATTAGATGTACAACATTTACAAAAGAAATATCAAACGCGCTTTGGAGCAGCTGAAGTGACGGCGCTCAAAGACATCAGCTTCTCGGTTGAAGAAGGCGAATACGTAGCCGTGATGGGGGAATCGGGTTCAGGAAAAACAACGCTTCTAAATATCTTAGCGACTCTCGACCGTCCAACTGCTGGGTCCGTCTTTTTAAACGGAGAAAATATTCAAAATATCTCCGCTAAAGTTCTGACAGAATTCCGCCGCGACCATTTAGGGTTCGTCTTCCAAGACTTCAACTTATTAGAAACACTATCGGTCTATGATAATATGGTGTTGCCTCTCGTACTCGCTCGTCGTCCGATTTCAGAAATGAAGCAAAAGGTTGAGCCGATTGCGCAAATGCTAGGGATTAAAGACTTACTGAAGAAATATCCTTATGAACTCTCAGGTGGGCAACAACAACGTGTGGCGATTGGTCGTGCGATGATTACAGACCCAAGTCTCCTCTTAGCCGATGAACCAACAGGAGCGTTGGATTCAAAATCAGCTAGTAATACTCTCGATTTATTTGATAAAATTAATCAAAACGGGCAAACGATTTTAATGGTCACGCACAGTACGGTTGCTGCGAGTCGTGCCAAACGGGTTCTTTTCATTAAAGACGGCTTGATTTATAATCAATTGTACCGTGAAGGAAGAAGTGATCAACAAATGTTCGAGTTGATTTCAGAAACATTAACTGCGATGGCAAATAGAGGTGAAATCCATGTTTAAACTCATTTTTTCGATGGCAACATCGAATCTAAAAAAGAATCATTCATTATATTTGCCGTATGCACTGACGACCATTATGGTGACGATGATTCTCTATATCACGCACGCCTTATCTGCGATGCCTGAGCTTTCCACTCTTCGCGGAGGGGGAGCCATTGCACAAACATTGGGCTTCGGGGTTATCGTGGTTCAGCTCGTAGCACTCTTAACGATTCTTTATGCGAATGCCTTCGTGACGAAAAATCGATTAAAAGAATACGGCCTATATAGCATCCTTGGGCTCGACCGAAAAAACATTCAATTGTTGAGTTTCATTGAATTGCTTCTATTCTCAGTGGTCAGCGTGGGGCTAGGGATTGTGCTTGGAATCGTGTTCCATCGCTTCTCGTTTGCCGTTTTATTAAAGCTCATTCGAATTCCAATCGGCATCGAGTATTCAATGCAACTCGGTAGCGTCGGTTTTGTACTGATTTCGATGGCGTTTATTTTCGGAGTTGTCTTCTTCTTAAATGCGACAAAGATGTACATGAGTCGTCCATTAGAAATGCTTTCTGAGAAGAAAAAAGGAGAAACGAAGGGGCGCTTTATCCTTCTTCGCGCACTCATTGGTGCAGGCCTTCTCGGTGGTGCGTATTATATGTCGCAAACGATTGAAGCACCTGTTGCAGCGTTATATTCCTTCTTCGTAGCGGTTCTATTAGTTGTTTTAGCAACGTATATTTTATTTGACGCAGGTTCGATTGCATTGCTTTCGCTTTTACAAAAGAACAAAAAACTCTTTTATCAACCAACGAATTTTATTTCGATTTCTAATTTAAAATTCCGTATGCGTAAAAATGCTGCGGGTCTTGCAAGTATTTGTATTTTATCAACGATGGTGCTTGTCACATTAGCCACAACGTTCGCGTTGCAAACAGGGACAGCCGATTTATTGAAGAAAAGCTATCCAACAGATTATTCGGCAACTGCATTCGTCGAAGACACTTCTACGATTCGCCAACTTTCAGAACAAATTAGTAAGATGAAGGCGCAATCGAAAGGCACTGTTACCAATGAAATGAATTACCTTAGCGTACTTCGTGCTGCAAAAAGTATGGAGGGCGGGGTGGACATCGAGGGAGTCTATCCAGGAGATAGCCCAGCTGCGTTCATTACGTTCCTTTCTGCGGATGATTACAATCGTATTTTTGGAACGAATTTTCAGCTTGGCGACAATGAAGCCGTTCTAGGACTGGTTAAAGGAGCAGATAAAAATGTTTCGGCTATCCGCGTGAACGGACAATTGACGCTTCAAGTCAAAGAGATGATGGAGACTGGCGACTTTAAAGAAAAATTGCCACAATTGCCATATGTTGCAGATAACATTTATGTAGCTGTTGTAAAGGATCCAACAAAGATGATTGACGGTAAACTTGGCCGTGGATTCTATTACGCATTGTGGAATACATCGACAGATACTGAAGCAAAAACAGAAGAGTTTGAGGCCTATGCTAACGTGCTTGAAGCAAGCAATGACGATTCCATCACGGTTGGAAGTAGAGAGGATGCGGCCAAAGACATCTACGGATTTATGGGAAGTTTACTCTTTGTAGGGGCACTTCTTTCAGTTGCGTTCTTCATCGGTGCAGTTCTTGTCATTTACTACAAACAAATTTCTGAAGGGTACGAAGACCGTGACCGTTTCGTCATCCTACAAAAACTCGGTATTGATCAAAAGACCATCAAGAAATCCATCAACCGTCAAGTGCTAATCGTATTCTTCTTGCCACTTGTGACGGCATTTATCCATACCGCATTTGCCTTCAAGATGTATCGTAAGATTATTCAGCTCTTTGGGGTTGACGGCAACGTAACGCTGAACGCAACGATTGTGATTGGTGCTATCTTTGTTGTGGTATACCTCATCGTGTACCAAATCACGTCACGTAGTTACTATAAAATTATTAAACGTTAATAGATTTTGTTCACAAACCATGAAGTTTTTAGATACAAAACCGCACTCTAAAGGGGTTTGCGCACGTTATAAAAATCGTAAAAAGGGCGAGGTTTTCTCGTCCTTTTTTTGTGCTCAAAAACGGGATAACTGTCCACAATAAAAAGCTTTCATAAATTTTACTTTTTCAGTTTTCAGTTTCTAAAAAACATGGTAGAATAGAATGTATTGAAGTAAAAGAAAAACTGGAGGATTCGTCATGATCGATGTTATTGACTTAAACAAAGTATTCGATAACGGCTTTGAAGCATTAAAGTCAGTAAATTTCTCAATTGAACAAGGGGACTTAGTTTGTTTACTAGGACCTAGTGGTTGCGGGAAATCAACAATTTTAAACTTAATCGCAGGATTATTAACACCAACAGGAGGAGACATCCAATTTAAAGGAAATTCAGTTGTTACGACAGAACCTAAAGACCGTAACATCGGATTCGTATTCCAAAACTATGCGTTATATCCGCATATGACAGTGTTAGAGAACATCATGTTCCCACTAACAGTTGGTAAAAACAAAATCTCTAAAGAAGAAGCTCAAAAAATTGCAGAAGAATATATGCAATTAACAAACATTGAAGAGTTAGCAGGCAAAAAACCTGGTACTTTATCAGGGGGACAACAACAACGTGTGGCCATCACTCGTGCGCTTGTTCAAAAACCTGAAGTACTTCTACTTGATGAACCATTAAGTAACTTGGACGCTCGTTTACGTTTGAAAATCCGTGAAGAAATCCGTCGTCTTGTAAAAGAAGTAGGAATCACAACAATCTTCGTAACGCACGACCAAGAAGAAGCTTTATCAATCTCAGATAAAATCATTCTTTTAAACGAAGGGTACATTCAACAACATGATGACCCACAAAACTTATACCTAGAACCAAGTAACTTATTCGTTGCGAAATTCATCGGTAACCCAATCATCAACATTACAGAAGTAGAAATTAAAGACGGCGTGATTACTCACCCATCATTCAACTTACCAACTTCTGAATTATCACAAGACCGCAAACGCCAAGAATTAGCAGATGGTCACTACTACTTAGGAATGCGTCCTGAAGACGTGGTTCCAGTAGCTGAAGGTGAAAAAGGGCTATTCTCAACAACAATTAGCGGCGTAGAATTAATCGGACGTGAACGTATTCTTCACTTCCCATTAGGCGAACAATTCTTGAAATCAATTGTAAGTGTGGAACATAAGATTGAAGAAGGAGACACACTTTCATTCCAATTACTAAAACACAAAATCTTCCTATTCGATAAAGATGGAGCGCGTGTTTACTAATGAGAAAATATAACCCAGAGAACCAACCTAAAGCTTGGTTATTCCTTCTCCCATCTTTAGGAGTGATTCTTCTCTTTAACATTTATCCATTACTTCGTTCGTTCTGGATGAGTTTCCAAAAAGGGTCACTATTAAAATTACAATACACTGGTTTAGACAACTACCAAAAAGTAATTGCGGACCCTGTATTCCATAAAGCGTTACTCAACACAGCACTGTATGCATTCGCAGTAGTGCCAGTAGCGTTATTAATCTCAGTCATCATTGCATGGATTATTTTCGAGAAGATTAAACGTAAAAGCTTCTTCGAAACAATCTTCTTCATGCCTTACGTTACAAGTACAATCGCTATCGGGATTGTGTTCCGTTACTTCTTCAACGGGGACTACGGAATTATCAACTTCTTCCTTGGCTTGATTGGTATTCCAGCTGTGAACTGGTTGGATAACGTAAACATGAGTATGCCAACACTGATTATCTTCGGGGTTTGGACAAGTTTAGCGTTCAATATCATCATCCTCTTAGCAGGATTACGTAATATTGATCCTGAGCATTTCAAAATTGCGAAAATGTTTGGTGCG
Organism: uncultured Carnobacterium sp.; assembly: GCA_937967765.1. Classification (GTDB taxonomy): domain Bacteria; phylum Bacillota; class Bacilli; order Lactobacillales; family Aerococcaceae; genus Granulicatella. Next base: position 3,787 of record CALCML010000038.1, on the reverse strand, counting down.
ACAGACCGTGAAATCTTCTGGCGTATTACATTCCCGCAATTAGTTCCAACAATTGCCTTCCTTTCAACGGTTAACTTAATCGGGGCATTCAAAGTGTATACACAAGTGTACGCATTATTTGGCGGAACTGCTGGTCCAGCAAACTCAGCAACAACAGCTGTGTACTATATTTACGACAAGTTCCATGTGGCAGGAAGACCAGGGGTTGCCATGGCAGCAACTGTAATCTTGTTTGCAATCATTCTTTTTGCAACATTCCTCCAAAACAAATTCCTAAGAAAGGCGGAGGGATAAGAAGATGAAAAAAGTATTTAACGGTTTTTCAATCACGCTTTTAATTTTCTTAGCGTTGATTACTGTATTCCCATTTATTTACATGGTAATGACAGGGTTAATGACATACGCAGAAGCAACAAGCATTCCACCGTCATTCATCCCAAGCTCATTCAAATTTAGTAACTACTTAGAAGTATTTAGCCGTGCGCCATTCTTACGTTACTTCGGAAACACATTATTCGTGTCTCTATTTACAACAGTGGCAACAGTAATTACTTCATTACTAGCAGCCTTTGCTGTAACAAGCTTACAGTTCAAAGGGAAAAATATCGTAATGATGATTTTAGTTTCTCTATTAATGGTTCCTTACGAATCAATCATCTTTACAAACTACCAAACAATCGCTCAATTAGGGTTATTAAACACTTATGTAGCGTTAATCATTCCGTTCTTAACAAGTATCTTCTATATTTACTACTTGAACGGATACTTAAAAGGAATCCCAAGTACATTCTACAAAGCAGCTAAAATTGATGGCGCGAGTGATTTAGAATACATCCGCCGCATTTTAGTGCCAATGTGTAAACCAGCATTGGTAACAGTAGGGATTTTAACATTCATCCAAAGCTGGAATTCATTCCTATGGCCATTATTGGTTACAAACACGAAAGAATTCCGTCTATTAAACAACGGACTTTCTGCCTTCACGACAGAAGCCGGAAGTGATGTTCACTTACAAATGGCCGCAGCAACTTTAACGGTTATCCCAATTCTGTTAATTTACTTTGTATTCAGAAAAGAAATTATTAGAGGGGTTGCGAAGAATGGTATCAAAGGATAAAACAACGATTACCTTTCATAGCGGCATTTTAACAATCGGTGGAACGGTCATCGAAGTAGCCTACAAAGATAGCCATATCTTCTTCGACTTCGGGACTGAGTTTTTACCAGAATTAGAATTGCCCGATGAATCGGTGCAAACACTCACTGACCATAAAGTGATTCCACATTTAAAAAATATGTACGATGCACGTATCCCTTACAAATACGAAGGGGATGAAGATAAAGACTATGCCAACACGGCGGTCTTTATCTCACATGCGCATTTGGACCATACAAGAATGTTGAATTATTTAGACCCAAATATTCCTTTATATACATTGAAGGAAACGAAAATGATTGTAAATTCGCTCAACCGCAATGGCGTGTTCTTACTACCATCGCCGTTTGAAGACGATACATTTACAAGAGATATGATTGGGTTAGATGATGGAGACGTGATTAAAGTTGGAGAAATCGAAGTAGAAATCGTGCGTGTCGACCATGACGCATACGGGGCTGCTGCTTTAATCATCAAAACTCCTGGTCATCATATTACGTATACAGGGGACTTACGACTTCACGGTCATAATGCCGAAGACACCATCGAGTTTTGTAAGAAGGCAAAACATACCGACCTCTTAATGATGGAAGGCGTATCGATTAGCTTTGGGGATCGTAAAGAGGTTGAAGACCAAATCAAACCTGAAAACGAGGAAGATGTGATTCGTCATATCGCACGCCTCGAACAAGAAAATCCAAATCGACAAATCACATTTAATGGCTATCCAGCAAATGTTCGTCGATTTGAAAAAATCGTCGAAGGAACAAGCCGTACTGTTGTTCTTGAAGCAACGATGGCTGCACTTCTTAAAGAAGTATTCCAAAAGGATGCTCATTACTACTATAGAGAAGGGGCTCCAAAACTCGACGAACTTGATCCTACTTTAGAAATTTCATATCAAACGTTGTTAGAGGATACTTCGAAGTACCTATGGCAAGCAGTCGACCATTTCGAACGTTTGCAAGAGGGAAGCTTATACATCCACAGCGATGCGCAGCCTCTAGGAGACTTTGATCCGAACTATCAACCGTTTCTTGATTTATTGGCGGAAAAACACATTGAGTTTGTACGCCTAGCTTGCTCAGGTCACGCAAAACCGGACGACTTAGACCGCATTATTGCGATGATCGAGCCTAAATGTTTGGTTCCAATTCATACGTTAAAACCAGAACTTCTGGTAAATCCGTATGGTGACAGAATATTGCCGTACCGCGGCGAAAAAATTGTGTTGTAAAAACTATATAACAAAAGGAGAAGAAAAATGAAATTCAAATCTTTAGTAAAAGCGACACTAGCAACAGCATCAGTTGTAGCGTTAACAGCATGTGGAGCTAACTCATCAAACAGCTCACAACAAGCTGAAACTAAAAAAGACATCGTAACAGAGGTTAAATCAGAAACTACAATCACTTTCTGGCATGCTATGAACGGTCAGCTTGAAAAAGCTCTTCAAAAATTAACAGAAGACTTCATGAAAGCTAATCCAAATATCAAAGTAGAGTTACAAAACCAATCTCAATACAAAGATTTACAAGCAAAAATTAACGCAACTTTAACTTCACCAAAAGACTTACCAACAATCACTCAAGCATATCCAAACTGGTTATTCAGTGCTGCTGAGCAAGATACATTGGTAGACTTCAAACCATATATTGAAAACGAAACAATCGGATTCAAGAAAGGTGAAGAAATCCGTCCAGAATTAATGGAAGGTGCTAAAATCAAAGGAGTACAATACGGTATTCCATTCAACAAATCTACAGAAGTATTATTCTACAATGCAGATTTATTGAAACAATACGGTGTTAAAGTTCCAACTACTTTAGATGAATTAAAAGAAGCAGCTAAAACAATTTACGAAAAATCTAACCACGAAGTTGTTGGTGCTGGTTTCGACTCATTAAACAACTACTATGCAATTGGTATGAAGAACAAAGGCATTGACTTCACTAAAGAATTAGACTTCGCAAGTGACGCTTCAAAAGAAGTTGTTAAATACTACGCAGACGGAATTAAAGATGGATACTTCCGTGTAGCTGGTTCAGATAAATACTTATCAGGACCATTCCAAAACAAAAAAGTAGCTATGTATGTTGGTTCAACAGCTGGTGAATCATTCGTAGCTAAAGGTGCTAAAGAAGCTGGTTTCGAATACGGAGTAGCAGCTCGTCCTGAGAAATTCAACTTACAACAAGGTACTGACATTTACATGTTCCAAGGTTCTACAACTGAAGAACAACGTACAGCAGCGTTCTTATACTTGAAATTCTTATCTTCAGCTGAATCTCAATTATACTGGGCACAACAAACTGGTTACATGCCAACAATCGCTTCAGTGTTAGAAAAAGATGAATACAAGAATTCAGGTTCTAAAGTTCCTAAAATCTTAGCAGATGCTACTAAGAATTTATTCTCAATTCCTGTAGTTGAAAACTCTGATCCTGCATACGCAGAAGTTCGTACGATTTTAGAAAAAATCTTCAAGACTGAAAATGCTAATGTAGATCAATTAGTTAAAGATTCTAAAGCACAATTTGATGCAGCGTGGAATCAATAATCACATATAAGTTCATTCACAACACAATCACAACGAAGGCCTGGGGAATTTTCCTCAGGCTTTTTGTGTGG
>CALCML010000037.1 GCA_937967765.1 uncultured Carnobacterium sp. | reverse complement strand
ATGGAATTGCGTAAATACATCCAGCTGTTTTGCGTTAAATTGCCTAATGTAAAGCGGATGGTTTTCCATACGGGGATTTTTTGATTCATAAAGCCTCCGATGTGTAAAAAGTTCGTTAGATTCACCTTAGCACGAACGAAATAGAAGCGCAAGTTACTCTAAAATGGTATTGAAAAATACGGTAATAGAACTTATAATGGTGAAAGTAATCAAAAAATAAAAAAGCTTTTCAGGAGGGAATCATGAAAAAAAGACTGTTAACATTATTCTGTTTAGTAGCAACTGTAGTACTTGCTGCTTGTGGCGTAAAAAAAGTAGACGCTGGTGAATCTATCAAAACAACTTTTTCTGGGTTAGATACAAAAGGGGAACTTGTATATCAAGTAGATACTCAAGAGTTAGTAAAAGAGTTCTTAGTCGCAAACCCTAAAGCAGATGCAAAAACAGAAGCAGAAGTTCGTGTAGCTGCAACAAAAGTAAAAGTAACGCCAAGTAAGACAGATGGCTTGTCAAATAACGACGAAATTACTTTCACGTTCGCTTCAGATAAAGATGCTGAAAAATACTTTAATCTTCCAAAAGAAACAAAAGTGAAAGTCAGCGGCTTAAAAGAAGCGAAAAAATTAACGACTGAAGAATTAGCGAAAATTACTTCATTAGAAGTGGAAGGCTTTAACAAAGGTGGCCGTGCAGAAGTTCATGTGACAGATTCTAAATTGTCATTCTTACGTTTCAAAGTTGAAAACAATGGTAAATTAGAAAATGGAAAAGATGCCAAAATCGTGTTAGACGGTAATTTCGCTAACTTATTAGAAGACAGAGGGTATGTATTAGAAGGCGACGGAAGCTTCACTCTTCCTGTTAAAGGATTGAAGACAGTTGCTGAAAAACTTGATGACGCTAAGAACAAAGACGAAATTATTGCAAAACTAAAAGAAGAAGTGAATAAGAAATTTAGTGGAAATGATAAAGTAACATTTGATAAAACTTATTATCGTGGTCTAGCGAATAATGTTGACAATTCATATTCGTATGGGGATGAGATTGTTCGCGGTAATGGGAACTTAGTAATGACGCTTCAAGTGGAGTCTAGCTTTGGATTCAAAAACGTGTATGCGGTTGGATTTACAAACCTTATAACGAATGAAGAGGGCAAGATGGAACTTAAAGACGCACGTGTTATTTCAACAACGTATGACGACTTTTCAACAGCAACTCAAAAATTAGAAGCAATCGGTTATACAGAAGTTAAATAATTGAATTAGAAATTGCTTGGAGAGCATTCTCCAAGCGATTTTTTTATACGCGTGACCTCGTTGCCCAAAATTCACTTATAAGTGAATTTCGGGCAATTTACGTCAGGAGCGCTTGCCTCTTTAAAAAGACCGATATTATCACATTTCTAAGCAATATACCTCCAACACCTACACCAACCCAATTTCTCCGTTTTTCACCAAAACCGCATCACGGCGCGCTTTCTAGCACTTCACTTTTTTGCAAAAAAATCTCATTTTCTTACAATCCCAAAGAACGTTGCGATTTTATAACAACAGCAATGGGGGATGGCAACCAATGTGAATTACTGACTCTAGGGTGAAACCCGTAGAGTCAGTTTGAAGCTTGGTAGGAATTGAGACCTTGGCTCAATCCGTTGCCCCATTGCAGTAGTTATAAAGCAAATCCGCAACAGTTCGAAAGGGATTGTAAGAAAAACGCAAGTTTTAATTATAATCAAAAAAGCGAAGCGCAACAGAAAGATGCCCCTGCATTGCAGGGGCATCTTTCTATTGTTTATTCAACTCGTTGACAAGATCAATCATACTCAAATCATGCGAGCAGATTACCGTTTTGCTTTTGATTTCAGGAAGAGCAAAGTTGCTCAAAATAATCTTATAATCAGATTTTTCTAAAATATCTAAGGAGATTTCAAGCTGGTCATGCGTATGATACTCGAAGCGGTTTGCCGCGTTGTGTTCTAAATACGATGCCAAGAATTTTGGATAGTACTCGTCGAAGTCGTTTAAGATTAACACCTTGATTTTCTCTTGTTTGGCTTGCAACTGAGCCACAAGACCTTCCCAGTGCGTGTAGAACGTGTAAATCAAGTGCGAAATATTTCGTTGACGCTTCACGTTCTTGATTTCGTGTTGATACTCCTCAAGAAGCGCTGCAACATCGTTGTAGAATTCAGGCGAGAGCGACTTGAAGAAGTTCATCAATGGTTTCTTCTTATCGAATAAGATGAAGTCTGAGTGCACTTCGATACGCTCTAGTTGAGACGTGTTGTGTAAGTGCCACAATAGTAAATCATAGTTTTCGCATTTCAAGCCGTAGCGTTTTTCAAGTGTTTGAATATTCGTGACTAATGTATCGAACGATAGGCGGTCGCGGACGTTTTCCTGACGAGCGGCTGAGAATTCTTCAACGGTTAGGAAGAAGTGCGGTTGTAAGAAAATTGAGAAGGATTGTTCCAGAATTTCAGGTGTTACCATGATTCCAGTTTCTTTCACGAATTGCTCAACGATTTCATCTAAACCATCTAATTGATTGTAGTAATCGTAGAATTTATCTTTGCTTTCGAAGTTTTGTACGAAATGCCCTTGATAAGCGCGGAAGAAGTTCACCGTGAAAATCATCTTGAAGACACGGAATCCTTCAAAGCTTTGTGGAAAGTTCGAAGACTTGAAGAGATCTACTAGAATTTTTTCTAGAGAAGCTTCGTCTACAAAGTCGAATGGCCATTCGAAGAAGCCAGTCTTTTCAGCAAAGTATTGAACGAAGAAGAACCGAATGTCTTGTTCATTTCCAATAAATTGCAAGTTTTTCTTCGAGATTTGGAAATCGAATTTTTTCTTTAAGCTATTGTTGATTTTTTGGATATAACGATTCAATGTTGAAGTCGTAATGAATAGTTTTTGTGTCATTTCTGCAACAGTGGTTTCTTCGTGTAAGAATAATTGTTCCAGAATTTCGTAGCAAATAGAATGTGAATAATAATAAGGATAAACCACTTCAGTACTTAAGTTTTGTGGTAATTCAATACGCACCCCGTTCGTCGAGAAGAGGATATCTAAACCATCAATCTTATCGCGTAAAAACGCAAGGTCGATTTTGATGGCTCGGGTAGAAACGTTAAAAGTCTTAGCGAGTTCGTCGATATGAACCCAGCCGTTTGCTTGGACTAAATAGTCGACAATATCAATTTGTCGGTTTTGATTTTTTGAAAGTAAGGCTCTCATTTCTTTCTCCCTTTTCTTGCTAGTTGTGTCACACACTAAATTGCTAAAATACAATATACCACATTTTAGGTGTAAATAATACCTATTTCTAACTAGAAAAGAATGAAAATAATTCTAAGAAATATGAAAATGAAAACGATAAAAATGTAAATAAAATATTTTTTCAAAAAAATAGGGGTTATCTATTGCGTGAATTGTCAGAATATTATATACTACTCTCAAGTTGAAAAATTCATCCATGAAAAGAGGGATCTTATGAAATTAAAGAAATTCACATTAGGCGCTGTGGTTGCAGCAATTTTAGCAGGTTGTGGAAACGCAGCAGATAGTAATACAGTCAAAATCGGAGGGAACTTCGAGTTAACAGGGAACGTAGCGACTTACGGTACTTCCATGAACAACGGTGCTCAATTAGCCGTAGAACAAAAAGGGAAGTTATTAGATAAGGAATTAAAATACGTTTCATACGATAACAAATCAGACAAAACAGAAGTAGCTTCTGTAGCGAAGAAATTAGCGTCTGAAAAAGTGGTCGGCGTTGTCGGGCCAGCAACAACAGGGGATGCTTCAGTATCAATCCCAGTTAACGAACAAGCAAAAATCCCAACAGTCTTCCCAGCAACAACAGGGGACGGCGTAACATTGAAAAACGCAGAAGATGCATCTTCAGTATATGAATACATCTACCGTGTATGTTTCTCTGACAGCTACCAAGGGGTTGTAGGAGCGAACTTCGTACACAAGAAATTCGGAAATGCTAAAGTAGCAATCTTACAAGATACAGGTAATGACTACTCTAAAGGGTTAGCAGATGCTTTTGAAAAAACTTACACTGACAGCAAAATCGGTGGAACAGTTGTCACTCGTGAATACTACCAATCAAAAGACACAGACTTCCAAGCAGTATTAACAACATTGAAATCTAAAGACTTCGATGTATTATATGTTCCTGGTTACTACGAAGAAGTTGGTCTAATCATCAAACAAGCACGTGAAATGGGTATCACTCAACCAATCGTTGGTGGGGACGGACTTTCAAGTGACAAGTTAGCAGCATTAGCAGGTAACAGCTCAAACCTTTCTAACGTTTACTACACTTCACACTTCTCAACATTAAGTGATGATGCAGACGTTCAAGCGTTCGTTAAAGCGTACAAAGAAAAATATGGTTCAAACCCAGATACTTTCGCCGCTTTAAGTTATGATGCAACTCAATTGTTAATGAAAGCTATCGAAAAAGCAGGCTCAACTGACCCTCAAGCAATCACAAAAGCTTTAGCAGAAACAAAAGACTTCGATGGTGTAACTGGTACATTCTCAATGGGTGCTGACCACACACCAGTGAAATCAGCAGTAGTCATCGAGTTCCAAAACGGACAAGAAGTAAGTGCTCAAGAGTACTCAGCTGAGTAATTAAGTTTTAACAGTATTTTTTAAGAGAGGCACGAAGGGGACTTCCGCCTCTCTTTTCCACTAGATAAGGATAGATTTGAAAGGAGAAAATATATGGAGTTGTTAGTTCAACAATTGGTAAACGGGCTTGCAGTCGGAAGTATTTACGCGTTGATTGCGCTTGGATATACCATGGTTTATGGGACAATTAAGCTCATTAACTTCGCACATGGTGATGTGTACATGATGGGGGCGTTCATTGGATATTTTGCCGTAATGGTCTTGAAGATGAATGTATTCGTAGCGCTCTTAGTAGCGATGGTTGCCTGTGCGGTCTTAGGGGTTGTGATTGAACGTGTGGCGTACAAGCCGCTTCGTAATTCGACTCGTGTAGCCGCGTTGATTACGGCAATCGGGGTGTCATACTTATTAGAAAATGCAATGAGTTATTTCTTTGGAGCGGAATCTCGTCCGTTTCCTTCAGACTTCGGAACTGAGACCATCACATTATTTGGAGACGTTTCTGTCAACGGAAAACAAATTTTGATTTTCGGAGTGACTGTTGCCTTAATGGCGTTATTACAATTTATCGTTCGTTATACAAAAATGGGGAAAGCCATGCGTGCGGTTGCCGTTGATGAGCAAGCAGCTCAACTGATGGGGATTGACGTAGACGGAGTGATTTCCTTTACATTCGCGCTCGGTTCAGCGCTTGCCGGGATTGCCGGTGTCCTTGTTGGGGTGTACTACAATACGATTTCAACAACAATGGGGATTACAGTCGGACTAAAAGCCTTCGTTGCGGCCGTACTTGGTGGTATCGGTAGTATTCCTGGGGCCATGGTCGGTGGGTACCTCATCGGTCTACTAGAAACAATGGTAAGCTTCTTCGGTTACTCACCATACCGTGACGGAGTCGTTTACTTCCTATTATTCATTATTTTAATCGTGTTACCAGCTGGATTGTTTGGTAAAAATGTCAGAGAGAAAGTGTAGGTGAAGAAGATGCAAAGATTTCATAAAAAGAATATTTGTTGGACGCTGTTCGCATTAGGAATGTACGCTCTTCTTTTCGTACTTGTACAAACAGGAGTGATTAACTTCTACTACGAAAGTACCTTCATTAATATCATGATCAATATCATCTATGCTGTTGGATTGAACCTTATTCTTGGGGTTGCCGGACAGTTCTCACTTGGGCATGCCGGATTTATCGCGATTGGTTCTTATAGCGGTGCGATCCTTGGAAAAATGATGAACGGTCTTCCTGGATTATTTGCTGGGATGGCAGTCGGAGTAGTCATCTCTGTTATCGTTGCGTTTCTTGTTGGATTACCAACGCTTCGTTTAAAAGGGGACTATCTAGCGATTGCGACTCTAGGGGTTGCGGAAATCATCCGTGTAGCCGTGACAAACATGAAAATTACAAATGGTGCTGCTGGTATCAGCGGGGTGCCTTTAACAAACACATGGACAATTACGTATATCGCTCTCGTAGTAACAACCATCTTAATCTTGAACTACACCTTCAGTAGTGCAGGTCGTGCCACTTATGCGGTCTTACAAGACGAAATCGCTGCGGAATCGATGGGAGTGCAAGTGACGAAATATAAAATCTTGGCCTTCGTATTAGGAGCAGCTACTGCAAGTATCGGCGGAACGCTTTCTGCCACAACTCTTGGAGCGGTAACACCAAGTGACTTCACGTTCATGAAATCAATCGATGTGTTAATCATCGTGGTATTCGGTGGTATCGGAAGCTTCACAGGTTCATTCGTGGCAGCCGTATTACTTGGAATCATCAACCTTGTCCTACAACCATTTGGACAATTACGTATGATCATCTATGCGGTAGCGTTAATCTTAATCATGATTTTCCGTCCAGGTGGATTGCTTGGAACTTGGGAATTCAAACTAGGAGACTTCAAGTTTTCTAAGAAGAAAGAAACAAAGGAGAGTGGGAAGTAATGTTATTAGAAGTTAATGGACTAACAAAAAACTTTGGCGGACTTTCTGCGGTCTCTAACGTTTCGATGAAAGTAAATAAGGGCGAGTTAATCGGACTTATCGGACCAAACGGAGCCGGGAAAACGACTTTTTTCAACTTGTTAACAGGGGTTTATGAGCCAACAGAAGGAACAGTTAGCTTAGAAGTAGACGGACAGTTGAAAAACTTAAACGGACTTCCGCCCTACAAGCGTACAAGTCTTGGAATGGCACGTACCTTCCAAAATATTCGTTTGTTTAAAGATTTAAGCGTACTAGAAAATGTAATGATTGCCATGCACGCACACTCGAGCGATTCATTGTTCTCAACATTATTCCGTACGAAGAAATACTATGATACAGAAGCGAAAATGCGCGAAGAAGCGGTTGAATTGCTAAAGATTTTCAACTTGGATACACTAAAAGATGAAAAGGCGAAAAACTTAGCATACGGGCAACAACGTGAATTGGAAATCGTTCGTGCCTTAGCGACAAAACCAAAAATCTTATTCTTAGATGAGCCTGCAGCAGGAATGAACCCGCAGGAAACAGCGCAATTAACAGAATTGATTGCTAAAATCCAAGCCGAATTCGATTTAACAGTGGTGTTAATCGAGCATGATATGTCGCTTGTTATGAAAATCTGCCAACGCATTTACGTGTTGGAATATGGAAGACTTCTTGCGGAAGGAACTCCAGAACAAATTAAACAAAATCCTGCAGTTATTAAAGCGTACTTAGGAGGTGAGTAGATGTTAGAAGTTAAAAATTTATCAGTTCATTACGGAATGATTCAAGCCGTACGTAATGTTGATTTTAAAGTGAACGAAGGGGAAATCGTGTCTCTAATCGGGGCAAACGGTGCCGGAAAGTCAACCATCTTGAAGACTTTATCAGGACTCATCCATCCTTCAGAAGGCGAAATCGTCTACTTAGGTGAGAACATCGCTTCAACATCTGCGAAGAAAATCGTTGAGAAAGGACTCGTGCAAGTGCCAGAAGGGCGTCACGTATTCCCAGGATTAACGGTAAAAGAAAACCTTGAACTAGGGGCATTTCTACGCAAGGATAAAGAAGAAATTCAAAAAGATATGGAAGCTGTCTTCGAGCGTTTCCCAATCTTGAAAGAACGTAAAGACCAAGATGCACAAACCCTCTCTGGTGGGGAACAACAAATGTTAGCGATGGGCCGTGCGTTAATGAGCCGTCCAAAACTATTGTTACTAGACGAACCTTCAATGGGGTTAGCGCCAATCTTCATCCGCGAGATTTTCAAAATCATTCAAGAAATCCAAAAGACAGGGACAACGGTTTTACTCATCGAGCAAAATGCGAAAATGGCATTGTCGATTTCAAATCGTGCGTATGTACTAGAAACTGGATCAGTAGTACTGAGCGGTACAGGACAAGAGTTGTTAGAAAGTGATGAAATTCAGAAAGCATATCTAGGAGGGTAATCATGGAAGTTAAAGATTATATGTCAACCAACGTTATTACAGTAACGCCTGAAACAACGGTTATGAAAGCTCTAGACTTAATGAAGGAGCACGACATTCACCGCTTGCCAGTTGTTGAAGATGGTAAGTTAGTCGGACTGTTAACAGAAGAGCTTGTTGCAGGGCACTCACCTTCAATGGCGACAAGCCTCTCAATGCATGAGTTAAACTATTTATTAAACAAGACAACTGCGAGCGAAATTATGCAAAAGCAAGTCTTAACAGTGAAGGCTCATACTTTATTAGAAGAAGCGGCATCACTCATGCGTCAACAAAATGTTGGCGTCTTACCAGTCGTAGATGCGCGTGGACATGTTGAAGGGATTATTACCGACAAAGATATTTTCGATGCGTTTATCGAAATTTCTGGGTACAACACTCCAGGTTCTCGTTTATTCATTGAAATCAATGAGGATAAACCTGGTCCGCTGGAAGAAATTTCAAATGTGTTGCGCGAAAACAACGTGAACGTTTCGACGATTTCTGTGTATCACCGCGATGGGAAAGTGCAAGTGGTGCTTCATGTGGACTCGACTGAGCCCGATGAAGTTGCGGACTTTATCGCACAAAAAGGCTATCGCGTGATTTCAGCGATGAGAAAGTAAGTTAAAGAGTTAAAGCGTTGCTTTTAAATCCTTGGACATCTTCATAGTTATAGAAATAATTGCACCGGCTTGAGCCTAGGTCTCAAGCCTTGCGAAAGTCAAAGAGCTCCAAAGCGATTCTCGCTATGGGGCTCTAATTCTTTTCGCATGCGACCGTTATTTCTATGACTATAGAGTCCAAGGATTTTTTGCAACGCTACCTTAGGTTGTTTTTTTCATCGGGAATCACGCTTTTTATGAAAAAACTTGCATCGGGCTCAGTCTTCGTTTTTAACTTATTTTGTGATGCGCAGGTATCACGTGATGTGGTTTGGCGGAGTCCACACTTCATCAGAGTCCAAGGATTTGATTAAAATCATGTAGATTAAATACAGTGTTGAGTGGTATTATATAGGTGAAAGCAGAGTAGTGAGAACGTCCTATTGGTATGTTGGTTATGTAGAATATTTTTTCGTTTTGATGGAGCCGTCTTTTGAACGGAAGGAGATTTTAAAAATGGTTTTCAAATTAAAGAAAATATTTTTATTCGTAGTCAGTGGATTGTTTGTAGTATCTTCTTTTTTCTCAACGGTTTATGCAGCGCCGGAACTTTCGACAGAGGAATTGCATCAGGTGTTAGATGAGCCGATGGAGAAGAGTAATCAACAGGTCAAGGAGAAAGAACGCTCTTCCGAGAATGAGGTTCCTTTCGATACAAAACATACAATCTTTGTGTTTGGTGATAAGAAGCTAAAAGATGTTAAGTCCGAAGAGGAATTAAAACAGTTAATCCAACAAGCTGATGATGGGACAATCACTACTAAAAACAGTGGATGGTTGAGTGCGCAAACCTTATTAAATGGGATGAATAAGGAGTTTTGGATTTCTGAAGTTGACGGTCGTTTACAAACGAAGTCGGGCAGCTATGCAGATAAACCGCAGGACTTTGAATATCACAAAATTTCTGAACTGTTAGGAGAGGAATATAGCAGTGATCTCAAAGGAATACTAGTTTTCAATGTGGATTATGATACTCCTTTTGGCGGTATTACTGTTGCAAAAGTATTTCCGAATGGAGATGTAAAAATTGGATTGTTATACGAGGTAGAAAAGCAAACTGTTCAAGCAAGTAAGGGATGGTATTCTTTAAAGGAAATACAGGAAATGATTCAGAAGTATCATGAAAATGACCAGAAAGCTTTCGTCGGACAAATGTCAGGAGCGGCAGAGAATTTTCTCTATCCGGCAATCGGCGTGGGAGTCTGTGTTATCGGAGTGATTTTCTTCTTTCTAAGAAAACGAAAAGTATAGCGTGATTCAGAGATAAATAAGTTAAAACTGCGTCTCCCTAGGACATCTTCATAGTATTGACAATAGAGGCACCGGGCCAAGCCTACGTCTTGGCTCCTACCAATCGATTGTTCATACTATAGAGTCCTAGGGAGACTTCGTTTTTTAACTAATTCTTTGAACGGCGCTTATCACGTGATATCGTTTGGCTGAGTTCTTGGAGGGCGTTGAGTGGAAGCGGGGGACGGTGTATAATGGTGGGGAGATTCAAGGAGGTTTTGCGGATGAAATTTGATTTTACAACGGAATATGACAGACGTGGAATGGACGCACTGGCGGTGGATGGGCTAGGATTGATTCCAGGGAAGTCGCCAGATAGACCGAAGAAAGGCTTCGATGTGATTCCGATGTGGATCGCGGACATGAGTTTTCCAACGGTGCCAACGGTGATTTCGGCGATGCAAAAACGATTGGAACATCCGATTTTCGGGTACTTCATGCCTTCTAAAGAGTACTATGAGAGCATTATTCAGTGGCATGCGCGCCACCATCAAGTGACAGGATTAACGCGCAAGCATATCGGTCATGAAAATGGTGTTCTTGGGGGAGTCGTATCGACTTTAACATCATACGCTGCGCCAGGGGATGCCGTGTTAGTGCATAGTCCAACCTATGTCGGGTTTACGCAGTCATTAAACGATAATGGATTGAAGGCCGTGCATAGCCCGCTTGTGAAAGATGAACAGGGCGTTTACCGTATGGACTTTGAGGATATGGAGCGAAAAATCAAAGCACATAAGATTCATGTGGCGATTTTCTGTTCTCCGCATAACCCAAGTGGTCGTGTGTGGGAGAAGGAAGAAATTGAACGCGCGATGGAAATTTATCGCAAGTATGATGTGATTGTCGTGTCGGATGAGATTTGGTCGGATATTATTTTTAAAGGCCATAAGCATATCCCAACGCAGTCGATTTCAGAAGATGCGAAGAATCGCACAGTAGCCATGTATGCGCCAAGTAAGACGTTTAACTTGGCGGGGCTCGTGGGTAGTTATCATGTGATTTACAATGATGCGTTAAGAGACCGAGTGGAATCAAAAGGGATGAAGCCGCATTATAACGCGATGAATGTGATGTCAATGCATGCGTTAATCGGGGCGTATCAAAAAGAAGGATACGAGTGGCTGGAAGAGTTGCGTGAAGTGATCGAGAAGAATGCGGACTATGCGTGCGACTTTATTTACCGTGAATTTGACGGCGTGGAAGTCACCAAACCTGAAGGCACGTATATGCTCTTTATCGACTGTTCGAAGTTTTTAGAAAAACGCAATCTGACGCTGGAGCAGCTCGAAAAACGCGGCTGGGATGTCGGCGTGGCTTGGCAAGACGGCAAGATGTTCTTTGGCGAAGGATGTATTCGCATCAACCTTGCATTGCCATATGCGCGTCTTGTAGAAGCATTTGACCGTATGAAAAAATATGTATTCGTGGACACTGTGCCACCATTAGACTAGGAGGATTTCCATGACAAAGAAAGTAATTCAAACAGAACAGGCTCCAAAAGCAATCGGACCTTACTCACAAGGAGTAGCCTACACAGGAGAAACGATTGTCGTCTCTGGACAGTTGCCAATCGTTCCTGAAACAGGGGAGTTCGCAGGAAGTGATATCGCTAGCCAAACGCATCAATCATTGAAAAATATCCGTGCGATTTTAGAAAGTGCAGGGGTAGGAATGGATGCTGTCGTATCAACAACCGTGCTACTAGCGGACATCAACGACTTTGCGAACATGAATGAAGTGTATGGAGAGTATTTTGCTTCTGCTTATCCAGCGCGCATGGCATTCCAAGCAGCAGCCCTACCAAAGAATGCTCTTGTGGAAATCCAAGCGATTGCTGTAAAAGGATAAATCAGTTAGACACTTGCGTCATCTGGCGCAGGTGTTTTTTGTTGGGGATTTTCTTCTACGAGGCGAGCGGTTGTGATAAAATAAGGGAAACAAGAAGAAAAGAGGCGTTATGAGTGCAGGCTGTAGAACAACCAAAAAAATCAAAACTATGGGCGCTGTTAAGCGGAATACTAGGAATTGTATGGGGTGGACTCATCTTTGTGGCGCCGTCTTATATCTTGCCGAATATTTTTTCGATTGTCATTTTTAGTATGTTTTTTCCATTTACCGCACCCTCAGAAGAAACACTTCAGATTCTGCACCAAACGCAGATGATGTTTATTTATCTCGTTGTGTTTATTTGGGTGATGTTTATTGTCGCCAGAATTAGTCATAACTATTATAAAAAGACGGGTGAAATTCCGTATTGGATTACGAAAATCTTTTTACTGGCAGCTAGTTTAGGAGTTATTGCGACGTTGCCGGTTCTCGTTTCCTATATTCCAGGATTAAC
>CALCML010000036.1 GCA_937967765.1 uncultured Carnobacterium sp. | reverse complement strand
CGCTGACGATTTTTATTACTTACTATCTATTTTGGGTAATTCCGGATAAAAAATAAGGAGTGTTTCAGATGGTTGAGAAGTTTAAGGCGAAGTTTAGAGCGTTAATAGAAGATTATAAAGTGACAAAGAATCCTGGTGAAGATTTCGTTTTTTGGTATATTCACCGTGTAGCGCCCTTTAATTTTCGTTATGTAGTGGCCGTAGGGATGATTCTTTGTATGGCTGCAATCTACTTTAATATTCAGTACGTGCTCGCAATCGTTGGAATCTTATGGATTATTTCCGCAGCGATTATGCTGTACGGGCTATTTAAAGGTAGAATGAAACAATAATGTTTGATGGAAGAACCTAGTTCACGCTAGGTTCTTTTTTTTACCTATCCTTAGGAAGAAATTTCAGGGGCAATTTCTGAAGAACTCTTTGAGAATTAGCGCGAATAGGACTATAATTTAAGTGTAGAAATAAAGTAAATGGAGGTAGTTTTTATGAGATTTGACCAAGAGCATGATTCATGTACAACGATTCTTGTCGGAAAGAAGGCCAGCTACGATGGTTCAACGCTAGTAGCGCGTACAGAGGACTCATGTAATGGAGAGTTCACTCCAAAGAAATTCATTGTGGTACGTCCAGAAGACCAACCACGTCACTATAAAGCAGTGATTTCAGGATTTGAAACTGACTTACCTAATAATCCAGTTCGTTATACAGCTATGCCAAATGCCATCAATAACGAAGGAATTTGGGGAGCTGCAGGGATTAATGCCTATAATGTAGCGGTCAGTGCGACTGAAACCATTTCAACAAACCCGCGTGTGTTAGGAGCCGACCCACTGGTGGAAACAGGGATTGGAGAAGAAGATATCTTCACATTGGTATTGCCTTATATTAAAACGGCACGCGAAGGGGTTGAACGTCTTGGACACTTCCTTGAAACGGCTGGAACGTATGAATCAAACGGAATTGCGATTTCTGATGTGGATGAAATCTGGTGGCTTGAATCGATTGGGGGGCATCACTGGATGGCTCGCCGCGTACCGGATGATGCGTATGTGGTGAATCCAAATCAACTCGGCAGCGACTTCTTTGATTTTGAAGACAAAGAAAACTTTATGTGCGACCCAGATTTGAAAGACTTTATGATTCGTCATCACTTGAACTTGAACTTTGACGGAGAGTCATTCAATCCACGTTACGCATTTGGTTCCCAACGCGATAAAGATCGCTTATATAACACACCTCGTTCTTGGGATATTCAACGTATGTTTAATCCTGAAGTGGAACAATCTCCAACGAGCTTTGAAATTCCTTGGGCACGCGTTCCATATCGAAAGATTACAGTTGAAGATGTGAAAGAATCGATGAGTACGCATTACCAATTTACACCATATGATCCTTATGGAAATTTAGGCGATGGTAAGAGCAATCGTCGTTTCCGTACGGTAGGGATTAATCGTACGAGTCAAACGGCCATTCTCCAAATTCGTCCAAATCGTCCGCATGATACAACAGGAATTCAATGGGTCTCTTATGGTTCAATGCCATTTACAACCGCTGTTCCATTCTTTACACAAGTGGACACAACGCCAGCCTATTTTGCAAACACCACTGCGAAGGTTTCAACGGATTCCTTCTACTGGTCAAGCCGCCTAATTGCAGGGCTTGCGGATGCGCATTACTTAGAACATCAAGCAGATATTGAAAGTTATCAAAAGAATACATTGTCGCGTGGAGAAGCGATGATTGCACAAGTTGACGCTCTTCTTGAAAAAGGTGAAACCGTCGACTTCGAAGCGGAAAATCAACAAATGAGTGACTTCATCGAAGAAAAGACAGC
>CALCML010000035.1 GCA_937967765.1 uncultured Carnobacterium sp. | reverse complement strand
TGTTGCACTATTCATGGGCATCGTCCCCTGTCGTTAATGCAAAGTAAATTTCCTCTAGAGAAGTTTCTTCAATATTCGAAGTTGCGCGTAGGCCTTCGATATCGCCTTGCGCAATGACTTTTCCTTCGTGTAATACGATGAAACGATCACAATACTTCTCAGCCGTATCCAGTACGTGAGTCGACATTAAAATCGCGGCGCCTTTATCTTTTTTCTCTTTTAAGACTTGAAGTAAAGTACGAATTCCTAGTGGGTCCAGCCCTAAGAACGGTTCATCGACCACATAGACGGGCACGTCTAGCATTAATGCGCAGACGATGAGTACTTTTTGCTTCATCCCTTTTGAAAAATACGCTGGAAACCAATCCAATTGCTTCGTTAAGCGGAAAGCTTCCACAAGTTCCATTGCGTGAGCCATTGTCTCTTCGTTCATTTGATTATACGAACGAGCCACAAATTCAATGTGCTCTCTAAACGTCAATTCTTCATAAAGAACTGGACTTTCTGGAATGACCGCAATCGACTGACGGTAACCACGTTGGTTTTCGAGGATGCTAAGTTTCTCTACTTCCACTCTTCCGCTAAAAGGGGTGAGTTGCCCAATGATCGTTTTAATTGTCGTACTCTTTCCGGCACCATTGAGCCCGATTAGGCCGCAAATCTCGCCTGGATTTACATCAAAAGTGATGTCTGTAATGACAGGAACTTTTGTATATCCTGCAGTTACATTGTTTAATTGTAGTGACATATAGATTCTCCTATCTAACTATTCTCCTCATTATACCATAAAGCAAAAAAAGTGTGAAAGGACGCAGGATTAGGCGCCCTTTCACACTCCTATTCATTTATATTATTTTGCAATATTTCTCTTTGTTCTTTCTTCATCAATTCGTCCTAATACTTTATCTGAAAATTCGACTAAGTTTTCGTCTACAAATATTGAACGACCTTTCCCCGCCCCTAAACGTGAAAAGAACTTAGTCATTGGAATCGCCAAGTATAAGTACATAACGATTTGAGGAATGAAAAATGTCAAAGCCAAAATAATCACTGATGTTAAATAGGAGCGAATATGAAATTTTCTGAATAGAATAAGCATCTCATCTTTTCTCTCGTACTCTGCTTCGGTTAATGATTGTTTCAATACAAAATAGTTTTCAATATCAAACAATACTGAAATGATTGCAATCAAAACACCGTATGCTAGCACAGAAATCACTCGATTTTCAAAACTAAATAAGAATTTTGTAAATAACGGGATGAGACAGATTCCCAAATGTGCTAATAGATCAATCGACAAAATCGAGAAGGAAATTCGTTTTGAACGACCAAAGAACTGCGAACGTTCAAACCAAAAGTTCGCAATCACGACAAAACTTTGCGCAAATAAAAAGATTTCCTTTGCAAACTGCCACATACACTCCATCGATGTTGGTGTATTGATTTCTAATACTAAAACGGTTATTGCAATGGCAATAATCGCATCGCTTAACGCATCTAATTTCCCCTTCATGAAGACTCCTCACTTTCATTCTGATATTTTAGGATATGTTCTTCTAAAAAGCAACGACAACAACTGCTACGAGTCTTTCATTTTACAGCATTTTTTGATACCATAGAGGTACGAACTCAAGGAGGAAACACCATGACAGATTGCATTTTTGACAAAATTATTAATAAAGAAATTCCAGCACATATCGTGTATGAAGATGACGTAGTACTTGCGTTCCTTGACATTTCGCAAGTAACACCAGGGCATACACTGGTCGTTCCTAAGAAACACGTGGCCAATATCTTCGAATATGACGAAGACCTAGCGAGCGCAGTTTTTGCACGTATTCCTAAAATCGCACGTGCCGTTCAAGCGTCAAACCCAGACATTAAAGGTTTAAACATTTTAAGTAATAACGGAGAGTTGGCTTACCAAAGCGTCTTCCACTCTCACATCCACTTAATCCCACGCTATACAAAAGAAGATGGCTTTGGATTAAAATGGGAACCAACGAATCCAAGTTCAGAAGTATTAGCAGAAATCGCGCAATCAATTCGCGAACAAATGGAGGCATAATCAATGAGTAAATTTCTAAAAGGTTTTATTTTCGGTAGTGTGATCGGTGGAGCCGTTGCCCTACTAAACAACCCAAGAAGCGGTAAAGAAAATCGTGAAATCTTAGCAAAACAAATTCAAGAAGTGACACAGGATGTTACTGTGATTAATACCGGTAAAGCCACTCTTGAAAGAGGTATTAAAGAAATCCAAGAAGTGATTGTTCCACAAACAATGGAAGTTGTGAATTCTATTCAAGAAGAAGTCGCAAAATTCCAATTGGAAAATAAACCACGCTTCAGACGTATTCAAGAAAAAATTCAAACATTGCAAACACATCTTAAAGAAATGAAATAGAGGGTTTGCCCTATGATTAAATTATTTGCATCGGATATGGATGGTACTCTCCTCACGAACCACGTAGAGGTACATAAAAATAACATTCAAGCGATTCGAAAACTCCAAAAACAGGGGAAACATTTTATCGTTTGTACTGGACGCGATTATCTACAAGCCAATTTCGCACTTGAACAAGCAGAATTACATCTTCCTGTCATTGCGATGAATGGCGCTCAGATCTTTAATAAAAATCATGAGATTATCTGGGAAGTAACGATTCCACACGATACCGTCTATACTCTATTAGACTACTTCGATTCGATTGACTTAGACTGGCAGCTCGTGACTTCTGAAGGAAACTTTAGAAAGAACTACGCTCTCTTTATTAACAAAGTCATTGAACGAAAAAAGGCTGAAAGAAATAATCTATCGCCTGAACAATTGAAGGAAGAAATTAGACAGCTCAAAATCCTTCTAAAAGCAACCGATGTGACGACTGCTGAAGAAGTGCTATCGATTCCAGATATTAAAGTCTTCAAGATTATCGTCTCTCACGATGATGGGCCTACTTATTTCAAACCCGTTCGTGAACATATTGATCAAGCGCATCCAAACCTCGTGGTCACTTCCGCATTTTATACGGATTTGGAAATCAACCATAAGGACGCTCAAAAAGGCATTGCGGTTGCTCATTATGCCAAAACACTTGGCTTATCGATGAAGGAAGTATTTGGAATTGGCGATAACTTCAATGACGTGTCCATGATTCGTGACGCTGGAATAGGTGTTGCGATGGGAAATGCTCCAGATGAAGTTAAAGCCATTGCTGATTTTGTGACAGATACCAATGTTAACGGCGGTGTGGCAAAAGCGATTTGGCGTGTCCTCGAACAAGAAAAATAAACATCACTCTCTTCTCTTTTATCAGAGAAGAGAGTTTTTTATACTCAGAAACTCATGTTAGAAAATGTAACATGAAATGAGACTAGAATTTTGCATTTTCAGAAAATCTTCCCTATAATGGAAAAACCTTATACGTAAGGTAGATTTGGAGGAATATGTATGAACATAAAAAAATTGAGCTTGGGAACTGTTCTAGTCACTCTATTGATGACTCTTCTATCCCTCGTTTCTCCGACAAGTTCTGTTAAAGCAGAAACTAAAAAATATGTAATCGCAACAGATATTACATTTGCTCCATTTGAATACCAAGATACAAATGGTGAATACGTCGGAATTGATATTGAATTAATGAAGAGTATCGCAGAGGCTGAAGGCTTCGAAGTAGAATTCAAACCACTCGGCTTCAATGCTGCCGTTCAAGCATTAGAATCTGGTCAAGTAGACGCTGTGATGGCCGGAATGGGAATTACGGATGAACGTAAACAAAAATTCGACTTCACAAATAGTTACTATGACAGTGGAATTGGGATGGGAGTTCCTAAAAACTCTGAAATCACATCTCTTTCTGATTTAAAAGGTAAAAAAGTTGCCGTTAAATTAGGAACACAAGGTGCCACTTACGCTGAATCAATCAAGAATAAATATGGATTTACAATCACAACTTTTGAAGATTCATCAAGTATGTACCAAGATGTAATGGTAGGAAACAGTGACGCTTTATTTGAAGACTATCCAGTACTTGCCTACTCAATCACATCAAACAACTTACCTTTAAAAATGACAGACCATAACGAAAACAAAACAGAATATGGTGTTGCTGTTAATAAAGGTGAAAATGCAGAATTAATCACTGCTTTCAACAACGGTTTGAAAAAACTAAAAGAAAGTGGTAAATATGATGAAATCATCAATAAATACACAACAAATGCTAGCGAAAACACAGAAGCAACAAGCATTCTAGGGTTAATCAAAACAAACTGGAAAACTCTTGCAACTGGTTTATGGAACACAATCGTATTAACAGTTGTTGCTTTAATCTTCGCAAGTTTAATCGGTATTATCTTTGGTTTAATGAAGACAAGCCAAAACAATATCGTACAAGCAATCGCAGGATTTTACATTGACATTATCCGTGGTGTTCCACTAATCGTATTAACGTTCTTCATTTACTTTGGAATTCCACAAGCATTCAACATTACAATGCAACCGTTCGTAGCGGGTGTCATCACCCTTAGCTTGAACGCATCGGCTTACATCGCTGAAATTATCCGTGGGGGTATTCAAGCGGTTGATAAAGGACAATACGAAGCCTGCATGAGTTTAGGTCTTCCATATTCTAAGAGCATGCAAAAAGTTATCTTACCGCAAGCGATTCGAATTATGGTTCCTTCATTCATCAACCAATTCGTTATCACATTGAAAGATACATCTATCCTTTCAATTATCGGTATTGCCGAATTAACGCAAACAGGTAAAGTCATCATCGCTCGTAACTTACAATCAAGTCAAATGTGGTTAATCGTCGGCGTGATGTACTTAATCGTAATCGTTCTATTAACGAAACTTTCAGCTCACTTAGAAAGGAATTTAAAATAATGGCTATTATCGAAGTTCAAAAAATTCAAAAGAAATATGGCGACTTAGAAGTATTAAAATCCATCGACCTTTCTATTGAGGAAGGCGAAGTAGTTTGTATTATCGGTCCTTCTGGATCTGGTAAATCAACTTTCTTACGTTGCTTAAACCGTCTTGAAAAAATCAACAGTGGTCATATCATCATTGATGGCTATGATTTAACAGACAAGAAAACAAACTTAAATAAAGTTCGTGAGGAAATCGGAATGGTGTTCCAACACTTCAACCTCTTCCCTCACCTAAGCGTTCTAGAAAATATCATTCTTGCACCGGTAGAATTAGGTCGTGAGACAAAAGAAGCTGCAACTGAACATGCGATGGAACTCCTTGGCATGGTTGGTCTTGCAGATAAAGCAGATGTCTCTCCTAAATCTCTTTCAGGTGGTCAAAAGCAACGTGTGGCTATTGCCCGCGCGCTTGCAATGAAACCAAAAATGTTATTATTCGATGAACCAACTTCAGCACTCGACCCTGAGATGGTTGGGGATGTATTAGAAGTAATGCAAAACCTAGCTAAAGAAGGGATGACGATGGTCGTGGTAACACACGAGATGGGATTTGCGCGTGAGGTTAGCGATCGCGTTATCTTCATGGATGGTGGTTATATCATCGAAGAAGGAACTCCTGAAGAAGTGTTTGGTAACCCACAAAACGAACGTACTCAAAACTTCTTAAACAAAGTCTTACATTAAAATCAACACTGCTCCTGGTACCAATTGGTGCCGGGAGTTTTTTTGTGACATAAATATGTGCTAGAAGAAATAATACTTAATTGGTGCTCTTCAAAAGGAAAAAGATAGACTTGCGTCTTTTTGTTTTTTATTGAAAGAGTTATAGTGGGGCAACGGTTCGAGCCTAGGTCTCTCACCTTTGAAGCTTCAAAGCTGGAGTAAGGAATCAATTCCTAACTCCAGCTAATTCACATTCAATGCTATTCCCCACTATTCTTTCAATAAACAAAAAGACTCGTCTATCTTCTTAGCTTTTTGATGGAGCATTATTTCTTCTATCTTGTATTTATGTTGCTAAAAATCCAGCACATTTGTGTGGTGCAGGTATTTTAATCAGATTTGTAAAGGTTTTGGTGTATAGTGGTTCAAACACTTCAAGGTTCTTCGACAAGAAAACCACCTCCACTCCGAGGAAAACAAAAACTCAAAATTATCATATATGATAATTTTGAGTTTCTACATTCTACTTCACTTCATATTTTGATAATGGCACGATGGCTAGTGTTTTTCCTAAACAGCCTAGAATCTTTAATAAGGTATCTAGTTGTGGGGTGCTCTTCCCTGTCTCGATTCGAGCAATCACGGGTTGCTTCACCCCACTTAACTCTTCTAATTGTTTT
>CALCML010000034.1 GCA_937967765.1 uncultured Carnobacterium sp. | reverse complement strand
AAAAAAATCAGAAGAAGATTTCTCTTCTTCTGATTTTTGTTTGAAAGGAGTGCTTCTATTATGAGAAGAATGCGAGTAATACCCCTGCAGCAATCGCACTACCGATAACTCCGGCTACGTTTGGTCCCATTGCGTGCATTAATAAGTAGTTACTTGGGTCTTCTCTTTGTCCTTCTTTTTGTACAACACGAGCGGCCATTGGTACGGCAGATACCCCTGCAGCACCGATCATTGGATTGATTTTACCGCCAGATAATTTGTACATCAATTTACCCATTAGAACCCCTGCTGCTGTTCCTCCAGCAAATGCGATTAATCCTAGTAAAGTAATTTTAAGAGTCGAAACTGATAAGAATAATTCCCCTGTTGCTTTCGCTCCTACTGTTAACCCTAAAATAATGGTTACTCCGTACATCATCGCATTTTGTAGAACTTTTGTAATGTTTGGAACTACCTTAATTTCTTTAATTAAGTTACCGAGCATTAAGCATCCTACTAAAGGTGTTGCACTTGGTACTAATAAGCTGACAAAAATTGTAACGATGATTGGGAAAAGAATTTTTTCCGTTTCACTCACTTTACGGTTTTCTGTCATCTTCACTAGACGTTCTTTTTTCGTTGTGAGCGCACGAATAATTGGCGGTTGAATAATTGGCACAAGCGCCATGTATGAGTACGCTGCTAGGGCGATTGCTGGTAATAAGTGCGGTGCAAGTCTTGTCGTTAAGAACAAGGCTGTTGGTCCATCCGCACCCCCGATAATCCCTACTGAAGCAGCTTCTTGCGGTGTCATTCCCCACATTACTGAAAGGAAGAATGCGACGAAAATACCGAATTGAGCTGCCCCACCGAGCAAGATTGTCTTTGGATTTGCAAGTAGCGGTCCAAAGTCAGTTGAGGCCCCTAAGCAAAGGAAAATCATTGGTGGGTAAATACCAAGGTTTGTTCCTTGATATAAGTAATACAAGAGTCCACCAGGTCCATTTTCAGTAGGAGCATCCATCAATCCTGCTAATGGTAAGTTTACAAGGAGCATCCCGAACGCAATCGGAACCATTAAGTATGGCTCATACCCTCGTTTAATCCCTAGATATAGAAACACGCAGGCAATAATTAACATAATGATATTTTGAATCGTTAAATTATAGAGCCCACTCGTTTCAATCAACTGTTGAATGACTTCCATAAACCATCGCCTCCTAAATCGTTAAGAGTGGTTGGTTCGATTCGACAGATTCATTACTTGATACATGAATTGCTTTCACAACACCATCAGCCGGAGCAAGGATTTCATTTTCCATCTTCATGGCTTCTAAAATCACAAGTACATCTCCTTTTTTCACTGCATCACCGACATTTTTATTGACCGATAATACAATCCCTGCCATAGGAGCAGGCACCACTTCACCGTCCCCTGTTGGAGCAGGTACTGGCGCAGCTTTCTTTTCTTCCACTGGCGCACTAGGTGCTGGAGTTGGAGCAGCCGCTAATTTTTGTGTTGCTTCTTCATTTGAAATTTCTTTTAGTGAGACGATAAATGTTTCGCCATTCACTTCTACTTCGTATTTTTTCATTTAGTCCACCTTCTTTTCAATCGATACAATTTCAAAGTGCTTGTCCGGAACATCCGCACTCGCTTGTGTTAAAGCGACCAGTGCGGCAACTCGAGCAAGTTTATTCGTTTCAAATAGTGTTCCATCATTTGTTGGAGCTTCAGGTTTCACCTCAACTGGTTTACCCGCAACTCCTGAAGTAGAATGACTCTTTGCTTCCAGGATTTGGATAACTTTAGAGCTTCCTTGCATGAGGAACATTAGAATCGTCAACATCACAAATACAATTCCCATTGAAACGATTGTGATCCATAGGATTTCTAATAAACTTAGTTGCATAACTCTCTCCTCACTTTACAGTCGCAAAAATCTTCACGATTTCAGATGGTTTTTGCCATTGTCCATTCTTCTTGAGCAAGAATTCTTTGCCGACTTTAGGGAAGAGTGCGTAAGTTAAAACATCTTCGTCACTTCTTGCTAAATCTCCAAGTTCTGCTTTGAGTGTTTCGAATTCAGGTGGCAAGTGGTTTGCTGGTCTGTCACTGATGACTTCTTGGTCACCAATAATCGATCTTCTGAAGCTTTCTTGAATTGGTACTGGTGATTGTCCATAAGAACCAAGTAAGTAAGATTTCACTTCATTAGAAACCACTTTGTAGCGTTGGCCTGTAAGAACGTTCATCGTTGCTTGTGTTCCCACCATTTGGCTCATTGGAGTTACAAGCGGTGGATATCCAAGGTCTGCTCTTACTTTAGGCACTTCTTTTAATACTTCTTCGTATTTATCTGTTGCACCCGCTTGCGTTAATTGAGAATACATATTTGATAACATTCCACCAGGCACTTGATATAAAAGTGCACGTGGATCTGGTGTTAACATTTTTGGATTCAAAGTTCCATCTTTAATGTATTTATCTTTAATTACACGGAAGTGGTCTGCAATAGGTTCTAATTTTGCCAAATCTACTGAAATATCATAGCCTAATTCGCGAAGTGCAATAACTAATGATTCCGTAGGTGGTTGGCTTGTCCCTTCACTAAGTGGTGAAAGTGCTGTGTCGATGCGGCCTGCACCTGCTTCAATAACTGCTTGATAAGTAAGTTGCGCAATACCGCTTGTGCAGTGTGTATGCACGACGATTGGAACTGTAATCACTTCTTTTAATGCACGAACAAGCTCAATACCACGAGCTGGTGTTAAAATTCCGGCCATGTCTTTCACACAGATAGAATCGGCACCCATCTCTTGCATTTTAGCTGCTAGTTCTTTGTAATAATCAATCGTATGCGCATCACTAATCGTGTAGCAAATTGTCATTTGTGCTTCTTTACCTGTCTTCTTCACGGCATTTAGTGAAGCTTCCAAGTTACGAACGTCGTTTAACGCATCGAAAATTCTGAAAATATCAATCCCGTTTTCTGCTGATTTTTCGACAAATTTTTCTACAACATCATCCGCATAGTGACGATATCCTAAAATATTTTGTCCGCGTAATAACATTTGCAGCGGTGTTTTCTTTAAATGTTTTTTCAAGGTGCGAAGTCTGTCCCATGGGTCTTCGTCTAAGAAACGAATACATGCATCAAACGTTGCTCCACCCCAACATTCCAAAGAGGCAAATCCTGCTTCATCTAATTGATCTAAAACAGGGAGCATATCTTCAATTCGCATACGGGTTGCCATCAAAGATTGATGGGCATCCCGTAAGATTGTATCTGTAATTCCTATTTTTCGAGTCATCACCGAACACTCCTTCCACTATAATACGTCGATAAAGCGTTCGATTGTCTTGATGCTTTCAAGGGCATCTTGTGGAATTTGATGTTCTGGATTTGCATCGTTAAATGCTTTCAAGTAATCCAAACGGAATTGCATACGATCACGAATTAATTCAGCGTAGTCTCCGTTCATATCAGGAACTTCATAGCCTTCTACTGGTAAGTATTCCATTCCTGGAAGTCCACCGAATAATTCGAAGTGTGCTTTACCATCAACGACTGTTTCAATAACACCAAGTGAAACTTCTTTTGTCACTTTCTTACCTAAATAGTCTCCTGTATTGATGATGTAGCAGTCTACTCCTTTATCAAATAAAGCTTTGAATTTTTCGTAGTCTTCTACTAATGGATATACACGGAATGGGTTTGCGTATGGTTCGATAACAAGCGCATCTAAGTTTGCCCCAGCTCCTGTATTTTCAGCTGTAGAACGTTTTGTCATTAATGTACATCCTAAAATAGATGCTAAACGTGGATCTGTGATTTTCACTAATGGTGGTAGTGCATCATCTTTCATAATCCAGAAAATAGATTGAATTGGTTCTTTAATCTTATCGACACGGTTTGGTGTAGAATAACGAGATTTAATAGTACGTCCGTTACCGTTACGAATATCTTCTGTCACTAATACTTTACGGCCGTTTTCATCCAGAGTCACACCACAGTTTTGAACTGTTACGAAGTAATCTTGTTCTCTGTGACCTGCTGGATAGTCATTTGTTTTGTCGAAGTAAGAAGGTTCCAAAGCTACAGATGAACCATCTTCTACCGAAATCACAAATGCATCGTCGTGTAATACTTCAATGTCGTATTTATCGTCATGTTTTGCGTGTGTTAATGTAGACTTACCTGATCCAGATAATCCGAAGAAGCTTGCAACGTAAGAAGCGCCTTCTTTACGGAAAATCTTCAAACCACCGTGGCAAGAAACGTAGTTGTTACGAGCGGCAGTTGCCCATGCTAATGTTAACGTTCCTTTTTTGATTTCCCCAAAATAACTCATTCCTAAAATTGCAGCACAGTTATGTTTTGTATCAAAGAATGCTAATCCATCTGGGTAATCAGGATGTCTCCAAGTTGGGTCGAAGAAAATGAAAATATCATTTTCGTCATATTGTTTAGACGCATCATAACGTCTCTTATATTGGTCATTGAAAATTTGGAAGTTCAATAACCATGAGTACAAGTTGTTAATGTGTTCTTTAGGCATTGTGATATGTGCCTTCACCATGAAGTCTTCATCAAGACCTACAACGGCTGTACCCTTAATAAACGGTCTGAACGAACTGTTATAAATCTCTTCACGAATGATTGGAATAATCTTAGCATCTTCTGCTGGATTATTACCCAAAATTCGACGAGCTTTTGCAGTACGTCCTACAACGCTCCCATCAACCACCGTAAGAATGTGTGCATCCTCCGGTAACCCTAAATCCTTTGCGTTTGCAACGAACGCATCTAACACTGTTGTATTAGGTGCATGTGACGCTAATTCATACGCCTCTGCCAGAGTCGGAATTTCAGTCGCATTGTTCGAATAAAAAGCTGGTTCAATAGTTGCCTTCAATTGCGAAAGATGCGGATTGCTCTTGCGTATAGTGTCTGTAGCGAAACGATCAATTGTTGCCATAATATCAACCTTCCTATCTTTTTATTGATACTTTAATTATACACGAAAACGCTTTAAATGTAAGCGTTTTTTGTGATTTTTTTTGCTAATTTCTCCATTTTTTTCTTTTAATTCTTGGAATCTCGTCCAAAAGTAGCAAATCGCTCCCAAACAAAAAAAGAACGGGTTACCACATACGGTAACCCATTCCTTTACGCTTTATTTTAAAAATTCATTTCAAAACACATACCTTCTGCTGTTGCAAAGAAGCGGTGCTCAATTTGTTCACGCTCGAGCAACTGATGAACACTATAAAGTCCTACTCCATTTCCTCCGCCAGTCGTTCCTTTTGAAGATGGTAGAAGTGAAAATGCCGTTTCAATTTGCTCTTTTGTGAGAGGTACACATGGATTTTCAATCGTCAAACATTGATTCTTTAATTCCACTCGAATGACACCTTCTTTTGATGAGTGTTTAATAGCATTCATCAACAAGTTATTCCACACATTTCGAAAGGCGATTGGACTTGCTTCAATCGTGAATGGTTCAATGCTTTCTTCAAGCACTAGTCCTTTTTCTTGTAATAATAACTGGAATTCTCTATTCCACTCTGGAAGAACTTTGTCTAATGCTATCTCTTCTTTTGTTAGAGTTTCTTCTTGTAATTTAGAGAGTGCTAGAATTTCCTGAACGAGTACAGACATTTGGTCGACTTTGGCAATCGACTCTTCCAAGTACTTATCACGGTCCTTATATTT
>CALCML010000033.1 GCA_937967765.1 uncultured Carnobacterium sp. | reverse complement strand
CCTTTAACAAAAATTCCAGCGTATTCAGGAGCAAAAGCAGCGATTAGTAACTTCACTCAATGGTTAGCGGTTCACTTCTCTAAAGTAGGAATCCGTTGCAACGCGATTGCACCAGGTTTCTTAGTAACGGCTCAAAATGAGAGATTACTATTTGATGAAAATGGAAATCCAACTCCGCGTGCCGATAAAATTTTACGCAATACACCAATGGGACGTTTTGGTGAATCAGATGAATTAGTTGGGGGAGTATTCTTCCTTGCAGATTCAACTCTTTCAAGCTTTGTAAATGGCGTAGTTTTACCAATTGATGGTGGTTTCGCGGCTTATTCTGGAGTATAATTAAAGAACATAAAAGGAATCGAAGTGAGAGCTTCGATTCTTTATCTATCAATTGAAAATTGGAGAAGAGATATAGAGATGAAAGTAATAACTCTAGGAGAAATTTTATTAAGATTATCGACCGAAGAAGATGTACGGTTAAAGAGTACAAAAGAGTTCAGAGTCTGCTATGGTGGAGCTGAAGCAAATGTTGGAATTTCATTAGCTCACTTTGGTCATAATGTCTCGGTAGCAACAGTTCTACCTCAAGATAACCCTTTAAATGATGCCGTAAGTTCAAGATTACGAATGAATGGGATCAATACAGATTTAGTAGCAACGGAATACGGAAGACTAGGCACTTACTTTTTAGAACAAGGGAATGCTGTGCGTGCTTCTCGCGTTACATATGATCGTTTATACTCTAGTATCTCCGTTTTGAACGAACTTTGCTGGAATTTAGACGAAATCTTCAAAGGTGTGGATTTGTTGCATATTTCTGGGATTTTGCCGGCACTTTCGAAAAAATGGCGAGAATGGACAGTGGAAGTCGTACATAAGGCAAAAGAATATGGATGCCGTGTAAGTTTTGATATGAACTACCGCAGTAAGCTTTGGAGTTATGAGGAAGCATATCCTTGTTTCCAACAAATCATACCGTATGTAGATATTCTTTCTGCGGGTAGATTAGATGCGATTCATTTCTTGAAAGTAGCATCAGAAGACGAAAATGTTTCCCTAGAAGAAATTTACAAACGAATTCAAGCAAAATATCCAAATATTAAAGTATTGTATTCAACCAAACGAAATGTCTTCTCAACGAATCATAATGAGTTACAAGGATTCTTTATAGGAGAAGATGGAGTATTTGTAGAATCCAAACTCTATGATATTAATCCAATTATCGACCGAGTAGGTGGAGGAGATGCCTTCGCTGCAGGAACTCTAAACGGCGTTCTAAAAGGGTGGGACAGCCAACAAATTGTTGACTTTGGAACTGCAAGTTCTGTTCTGAAACATACTGTTTTTGGAGACTGGAATCCATTCAATGAAGATGAAGTCTTTGAATTTATGAACCAAAAATCAGGACAAATTGTCCGTTAAATTGATTTAACAACAATCAGACGTCAGTGATTATCACTGGCGTCTCTTTATTTGGACTTATCAACTGCCTAGAAAACTGTTAAAATAATGGAGAATAAGCAGTAGAAAGGAAATCGTTATGACTAGAAGTTCTGTATGGATCCAACAAGAAATTTGCGGGCTAAAATTATATATTTATCGTTCCAATGTCAAAAACGCTACGACCATTTATTTTTTAGATGGAGATCAATTCGAAGTGCCTTTTAATCATTGGATTCGCAAGCATCAACCTGCACTCAATTTTGTACTCATCAATTCTGATAATCGAACAGATGATTATACACCGTGGCCTCTCCAGGCATCGGAAACTATGCCAATCGATTTCGGTGGAAAAGCTGCAGAACATCTTTCTTTTATCACGGCTCATGTGATACCGTTTTGTGAGAGTGAATATGGTTTTGCTTCAAGCGCGGAAAAGAGAGTTATCGGTGGTTATTCGCTAGGTGGATTATTCAGCCTGTACGAAGCGGTGAACACTGATTTATTCGGGACCGTTCTCAGTTGTTCTTCGTCGTTGTGGTATCCGGATTTTCTGGACTATTTAAAAGAACATCCCTTTAAAGCCCCTTATCCTAAATTGTACATGAGTGTGGGTGACCAAGAAGGAACGACTGCGACGAATTTAACAGCAACCCAAACTTCAAACACGATTGTATTAAAAGATTTTTATGAGCCGAAATTTGAACCAAATAATTTTAAGTTTATCCTTGAGGAGGGAAATCATGGAAATGATATTCCAGGACGTGCCTGGCGTGCAGTTGAATGGGTAGAAGAGACTTGTAAATAATGAACAAAAAATCCACTGGTTAAACCAGTGGATTTTTTTACTAGCGGTGCCAAAGGGTCTCGAACCCCCGACCTAGCGTTTAGGAAACGCTTGCTCTATCCAACTGAGCTATGACACCCTAATATATTAATTGAACCACAGAACCCGCTATCTGTCCATACGCAATCACTTATTCTTTACTAAAACGAGAATTGACAATCGTCATCCTCGCAGCAATCTAAATATAGAACGACATCATTTTCTTTTTAAACATAGAAGGTTTAGAGAAAACTGATTCTATTATAGAAGATGGAGTCCCTTGGGATTCTATGGTAGGAGTAAGAGCGAGATGTAACTGATGCGAATATGAGACTCTAGGAATTTATTCCGTAGAGACTCATTGAGGCTCAGTAGGTGAGAGACTTCGGCTCGAACCGGTACAGCTCTTATCCCTACCATGAAGATATCCAAAAGGGACGGAATCAATCTGTTCTAATATCTTTAGATTTTATCTCTAAACCTTCGGTTTAAATATAAAAACCACCAAAGAAAATCTTTGGCAGTTTTATAAGTCCATTTATTTAGTTTGCTGATTGACGGCGTGAAGATTGCCAATGAGAGTACAGACGGAAGATTGAATCGACTGTAAAGATCGCAAGTGCAATCATCCCGGCGGTAATCATTGTTTGACCAAAGAAGAATTTTCCTTTTTCGACATCTCCTACAAAGAAGGCGTATACGGTACGATACATGCCTGCACCAGGAACAAGTGGGAAAAATCCAGGGATAAAGAATACCGTTACGGGAGCTTTAAAATAGCGTGCTGCTAAGTGCGATAAAAATGCAATTGTAAGGCCGCTATAGTAAGTAGCTAGTTGTAATCCAGAACTGTCCAAGAAGAAGAGATATACAAACCAACCAATGCCTCCAATAATCGAAATATGAATGAGGAGTCGTTTTGGTGCTTCAAAGACAATACAACTGAAGTAGACAGCGATGAGAGCACTAATCACTTGATAAATCATAAGGGGTTTGCACCTCCTGCTAACACGAGTCCCAAAGCAACAGCAATAGCGACGGAAAGAGCCGTCACAAACGCTTCAATTGCCCGAGCTGCTCCTGAGTTGTAGTCTCCGCGTAATGTATCGCGAATGGCATTTGTTATGGCGGTTCCAGGAACGGCCGGCATGATTAATCCTACAATGGAGATGCCGATTCGAGCGTCAGGAACGAAATGTTTTTGAATTAAAATAATAATGACAATCGCTGGAATAATCGAGATGAGGTTCAACACGAATGTTCCTAATTTTAATTTCGGATCTAACTTATAAATAAATGGCATGATAATCGCTGCTACTGATGCAATGACGAGTTCAATTGGCGTTGCTCCAAATAGAGCAGCGTAGAACCCACACATCAGAATGAGGCCTAAATCTTTTAGCCACTGTGGATATTCGGATTCTTTTAAATCTTGTAATCGTTGATAAGCCGTATCAAGGTCAATTTCTTTTGTTACAAGTTGACGAGAAATCGTATTGACCTTGTAAATTCGGTTCAAGTTTGTATCGCGATTTGGAACACGACGAATTTCTGTAATAGAATCGATGCAGTCATCATCAAGCGTTGCAAAGATTCCAGTCGCCATTGCGAAGGCTTCGCAAGTTTCAAAGTTTGAAGTGGAGAGAATATAGTTCATCGTTTCTTCCACACGATACGATTCCGCATTGCATTCGAGCATGATTTGACCAGCCAGAATAGCGGTATCCATTAATTTTTTTGCATATGATCGCACAAAGCCTTCCTCCTTACTAAAATACTCTCTAAGTATAGCATACTAGCGGTGTTTTGCTAAGTAGAAATTTTTATGAAATGAAACTGTACTATTTTCATATTGCTTACAAATTAGTACAGCTGTTTTTTTGATGATTGTTTTAACATTGTACTGTTTTTTTAAAAGTATTTAGTGTATTATTAAGATAACAAATTTTTGGAGGGATATCCGTGGAATTATTTGAAGAATTATCACTTAAAGTGAAAGGGAAAGACGTTAAAATCGTATTTCCAGAAGGAGATGAACCAAGAATTATTGGTGCAGCTGTTCGTTTATTAGCAGATGGACTTTGCAAACCAATCTTACTTGGAAATGTAGACCAAATTAACGAAGTAGCAAACGCTCGTGGATTTAACATTTCTCATTTAGAAATTATCGATCCTGAAACTTATGCAGACGATAAATATGCAGAAATGGTTGCAAGCTTTGTAGAACGTCGTAAAGGTAAAGTATCTGAAGAAGACGCTCAAAAATTATTACGTGACGTAACTTACTTCGGAACAATGATGGTATACATGGGATTAGCAGACGGATTAGTATCTGGTGCGGTTCACTCAACAGGGGACACTGTACGTCCAGCATTACAAATCATCAAAACAAAACCAGGAGTATCTCGTACAAGTGGTGCGTTCATCATGATCAACAGCGACAAATCTAAGAAATACTTATTCTCAGACTGCGCAATCAACATCAACCCTAACGCACAAGAATTAGCTGAAATCGCAGTTGAATCTGCTAAAACAGCTGAATTATTCGGTATCGAACCAAACGTTGCAATGTTAAGTTTCTCAACAAAAGGTTCTGCTAAATCTGAAGAAGCATTAAAAGTAGCTGAAGCAACTAAAATTGCTCAAGAATTAGCTCCAAACTACAACATCGACGGAGAATTACAATTCGATGCTGCATTCGTACCAAGCGTTGGTAAACAAAAAGCTCCAGACTCACCAGTAGCTGGACAAGCAACAGTATTCGTATTCCCAGAAATCCAATCAGGAAACATCGGATACAAAATTGCACAACGTTTCGGTAACTTCGAAGCAATCGGACCAATCTTACAAGGATTAAACAAACCAATCTCTGACTTATCACGTGGATGTAACGAAGAAGACGTCTACAAATTAGCAATCATTACTGCTAATCAGGCTTTAATGGAAAACTAAGGTGCGACAAAGTGCGCTCAAAAGCGATGACGGTTCGAACTTTGCCGTAAACGACTAGTATAGTCGTGCGGACAAAGTGAGAAAGGCTTGAGCTTTTGCACTTTGGAGCCCGATTTCAAGAGAAAGACAGAAGACAAAAAATGACTCGCAGTGCGAGTCATTTTTGCTTCGTAGTCTTTCCCCCACAGAGCTTATTAGATGTTCTCGAATCGCGAGTGATGAAGAGAACGTCAATAAGCTACTGTGCGGTGTGAGACTTCGCGATTTCTGCGATGGCGAACTCAACTACACGAAAACGACTCACAGTGTGAGTCGTTTTTTACTTTATATAGAGCACAAAAAAGCAGGCATCTCTGCCTGCACATTTAATATTATTCAGCTTCTGGTAATAAGAACCATAATAGTGCGTATAAGAATCCACCAGCACCAGCTAATAAGAATGAAAGAGCCCATCCAAGACGAACCATTGCTACGTCTAGTCCAAAGTAATCTGCTACACCAGCACATACTCCAGCAATTTTCTTTTCATTTACTTTACGTGTTAAACGTTTTTCTGACATAAGAACACTCCTTATCGATGTTTATATATCGACTGTAGCATATGTTACATATAAAAAATAGTATAAATTAAGGGTTTCACAAAAAGAAACTAGAATATTCTAATTTGAAAGTAAAATCGATATTAGGGTCACAATAAAATCAATAAATTTCCCTGCTAATCATATAAAAAAGCCGTAGAAAAATTTTTTATCATTATAACGTATACATTATAATGATATTTTTCATTTTTATTTTAAAACACCATGACATCAGCGTTTCTAGAAGTTTTTCATTTTAAAAACGGGAAAATTTTTTTCTAAGCAGATAAATTGCTTTAACGTTTAAGTGATGATAATCTTATTTCAATCCCAAGAGAGAAGACACAACTTTCTTGGTCAAGCCATTCACGAAAAGAGGAAAAGAATATGAAAAACATTTTATTTGTAGTAGGTAGCTTACGTAAAGGTAGCTTCAACCACCAAATGGCAGAAAAAGCAGAACGTATTTTAGAAGGAAAAGCAACTGTCACTTACTTAGATTACTCAAACCTTCCATTAATGAACCAAGACTTAGAAACTCCAGTATTACCTGAAGTACAAGCAGCACGAGATGCATTCGGTAAAGCAGATGCAGTATGGATCTTCTCACCAGCGTATAACTTTGCAATTCCTGGAACAGTGAAGAACTTATTAGACTGGATGAGCCGTGCGTTAGATTTATCAGATACACATGGACCATCTATTTTACAAGATAAAGTTGTAACTGTATCAGCAATGGCAAATGCAGGACACGAACCATTATTTGCAGCTTATAACGCGTTATTACCATTCATCCGTATGCAAGTAGTAGGCGAATTCACTGGCGCTAAAATTAACCCTGAAGCTTGGGGAACAGGCGTTGTTACTTTAGATGAAGAAGTAGTAGCAGGCCTTGAAAAACAAGCAGAAGCATTATTAAATGCATAATGAAAACTAAAAACTTAACTTTTAAAAGCAGTCTCTTTTGAAAAGGGGCTGCTTTTTTGAACAATATGCGAACAGACATTTGCCCTAGACCTTCCTGTTATGCTAAAATTGTTCTGATATAGACAAAAAAGGAGCATCATTCATGTATGAATATTTAAATGGAGAGTTAGCGCATATCTTACCAACAGCGATTGTTGTCGATGTGCATGGCGTAGGGTATCAAGTGGTATTTGCCAACCCATACCGCCTACAAGATTCTCTGAAGAAACAAATTAAAGTATTAGTGCAACAAGTCGTTCGTGAAGATTCAATTACGTTATACGGATTTATTTCAAGCGAAGAACGTGAATTATTCCAACGTTTAATTAGCGTTTCTGGTATCGGGCCAAAGAGTGCGATGAGTATTTTAGCCAATGACGATACAGAAGGATTCGTGAACGCTGTAGAAAGTGGCAATGTCACTTATTTAACGAAATTCCCTGGTGTTGGAAAGAAAACAGCACAACAAATTATTTTGGACTTGAAAGGGAAGTTTGAAGCTGTCCCAGAAGAAACGACGAAAGCTGTTGTTTCAACAAACCAAGCAACACTTGAAGAAGCAAAAGAAGCCTTACTTGGCCTTGGTTATTCTGCAAAAGAAATTACAAAGATTTGGAAGTCGCTTGAAGCAGCTGCTCCAAGTACGACGCAAGAGGCATTAAAAGTAGCCTTTAAACTATTAATGAAATAATGGAGGATTATCGTGGAGGAAGAACGTTTTATTGACCAAAACCCGCTTGACGAAGGGGAAGTACAAGACGAATTATCATTGCGTCCACAGACGTTACAACAGTATATCGGTCAACAAAAAGTAAAAGAAGAGCTTGCCGTCTATATTCAAGCGGCTCGCAGTCGTTCTGAAGCCTTGGATCACGTGTTACTATACGGACCTCCAGGACTTGGGAAAACGACGCTTGCGATGGTCATTGCCAACGAATTAGAAGTCGGCATTAAGACGACAAGTGGACCAGCCATTGAACGTCCAGGAGACTTAGTGGCGCTCTTAAACGACTTACAAGCAGGGGATGTCTTATTTATCGACGAGATTCACCGTTTGCCACGTGTTGTGGAAGAGATGCTGTATTCTGCGATGGAAGATTTCTTCGTGGATATCGTGGTCGGACAAGGGCCAACAGCGCATCCGGTACATTTCCCATTGCCACCGTTCACTTTGATTGGTGCGACGACTCGTGCAGGGGCACTTTCTGCACCGCTTCGTGACCGTTTCGGGATTGTGGAACATATGGAGTATTACGATGAGGCATCTCTAGCTGAGATTGTTAAACGTAGTGCGAATGTTTTTGATAGTGAAATTAAAGAGGAAGCCGCTCTTGAGATTGCGCTTCGTTCTCGTGGAACACCGCGTATTGCGAATCGTCTCTTGAAACGTGTACGTGACTTTTCTCAAGTATACGAAGAAGGCATGATTTCAAAAGAAATTACGCAGCAAGCTCTAAAAGTCTTGCGAGTAGACGCTAAAGGATTGGATCATATTGACCGTAAATTGTTAACGGCGATGATTGATTTATACGACGGTGGACCAGTTGGACTTGGTGCGATTGCGGCGAATATTTCAGAAGATGCGGAAACTATCGAAGATATGTATGAACCATATTTATTACAAATTGGATTTTTAAAACGGACATCACGCGGTCGTGTGGTGACGCCAGAAGGATATGCTCACTTAGGGCGCTTATATCCTTTATCGTAAGAAAGGAACTAGAAATGAACTATACAACGAAAGATTTTGACTTCGATTTACCCGAAGAATTAATCGCTCAAACACCATTGAAAGACCGTACGTCTTCACGTTTATTAGTGGTGGATAAAACAACACATACCATTGAAGATAAACATTTTTCTGATTTACTAGATGAATTAGAAGAAGGAGATACACTTGTTGTCAATAACACGCGTGTATTGCCAGCACGTCTTTATGGAACGAAAGAAGAAACAGGGGCTCATATAGAGGTCCTCCTATTAACAAATACAGAAGGCGACAAGTGGGAAACGCTTGTGAAACCTGCCAAACGGATGAAAGTGGGTAGTGTTGTTTCTTTTGGAGATGGTAGACTCAAGGCGACAGTTGTCGAAGAATTAGAACAAGGTGGACGTATCATTGAGTTTTCTTACGAAGGAGTATTCCTAGAAGTGTTGGAATCTCTTGGTGAAATGCCATTGCCACC
>CALCML010000032.1 GCA_937967765.1 uncultured Carnobacterium sp. | reverse complement strand
AATGATTTACGATTCATCCATTCAGCCATTTGAACGACCTCCTTTGAAGAAGTCACGGACCCAACGAACAATCGTTGGCTCTGCATCTCCTTGGTCTTCAACTACGAGCTGTTCAGATAGAACGGCTACTAATTCGCTTGAACTTAACTCGCGGTGTAATTTCTCACGAATCGCAACGCTGACTTTCCCTGTTTCTTCAGAAATGATAATTGTAATCGCATCGCTCACTTCACTAAGTCCGATAGCGGCACGGTGACGCGTTCCTAATTCTTTCGGAATCATCTTATTCTCAGAAAGTGGCAAGTAGCACGCTGCTGCGGCAATCTTGTAGTCACGAATAATGACTGCCCCATCGTGAAGCGGTGTGTTTGGAATGAAA
Organism: uncultured Carnobacterium sp.; assembly: GCA_937967765.1. Classification (GTDB taxonomy): domain Bacteria; phylum Bacillota; class Bacilli; order Lactobacillales; family Aerococcaceae; genus Granulicatella. The sequence goes on along the minus strand of CALCML010000032.1, from coordinate 3,240 downwards.
ATATTCGTAATCAACTGATTCGAGATATCTGAATGAATCGGAATCCCTGTATTGATAAACTCTTCCAATGAGTTGCCTTGTTCAATCGAAATCAACGCCCCGATACGACGTTTCGCCATATATTGAATCGCTGTATTCAATTCGGAAATCATGACTTCTGCTTCGTTAGCACTTTCGTATTTACGAGAGAAGAAGTTCGAACGACCGATGTGCTCTAACCCGCGACGAATTTCCGGTTGGAAAACAATTAGCGCCGCCACAACTCCCCATTGAATCACGAAGTTCATAATCCAGTCCAAGGTGTTTAAACCAAGGAAGAAACTGAGGAACTTAATCGCTGCGATCACCGCAATTCCCTTCATTAGGTTAATCGCACGAGTCCCTTTAATAATGACTAAAATATTATAGAGTATATACCACACAATCAGAATATCAATCAGATTGCGAAAACTCCCCCATGAAAATAAACTGTTCCAATTTATTTGCATAAAGTTAACCTCTCTTCCACCAATATGTACCCTTCTATTATAGCACAGATAGCCCCTAAACTAAAAAGTGCACCTTCAAAGTTTACAAACTTATAAAGAAAAAAGAGACTTTTTTACCCATAAAAAAACGCCTTGCCATTAAGCAAGACGCTTCAATTTTTATTCTGCTTCTGTTTCAACATTCGCAATGTAGTAAGAATATCCACCCGTCACTGCGATTAAAATAATCATAATCATCGTTGCGACAAGGATGGCAACATTATTTCCCATGAAGATTCCTGTAAGCATCATGAGGATACCTGCCACTACAGAGGCAATACCGAAGAATCGTTGTGTTTTACGGAAGGCTGCGTCATTGTTTTTAAGCCATGAAGCACGGAATCCAAAGTGTTTTGAATTCTCTTTAATTTTTGGTGCTAGATTTCCAATAAGGATAAAGAATATCCCTAGAATAAATGTGATGAAGCGGCTCATTTGCGCACCTGCTGTCATTCCACCTAGGTATAACCAGAATTGGAAGTAAGCAATGACGTTCAATAATAATAAAAGAATCCAGCTAATCGAGCGAGCGGTTCTTACATTGCCCCCTGTTAGTTTGGGAGATGAGCTCGCAATACGAATCCCAAATCCAAGAATCGCTACAAGAATTGGGAAGAGAAAGATTGAGAATCTGCTTGCCGTTGCCGTTACATTTCCCGCTAAATCCATACGCGATACGATGGTTTCAGGTAAGAACCATACCACAAAGAGTGATACAACGAGTGGCGCGAACATCAATGCGAGATAGGCATATTTTTTAAATTGTTTTACTTGTTCCATGTTATTTTCCCCCAATAATTTGATTGATCCATACAATCGCTTCGTCCAGTACGGTCAAATTCAATTCATAATAAATAAAGTTTTTATAGCGTGTTTCGTAGATTAAATCAGCGTTTTTTAGCTTTCTAAGGTGATAGGACAAGGCTTGCGGCGTCATCCCAATCATCGTGGCAAGGTCACCGGTGTTGGTCTTCCCTTTTCGCAGGATTTCCAAAATCTGGCGACGCGTTTCATCAGAAAGAGCGGCCATTACTTCGTTCACTGCCATGATTTCATCTTCTTTCTATTTAAATTTATCTTTAATTAGAGTATACTCCTGCGATTCGTAAAAAGCAATAGTTATTTAAAAATATTTTTTAATAACTTTGCATATAAAAAAATGATACTGAAGGTTTCTTACGGATTTCCTCATCGTCGGGGTAATGTTGTACCGGTTCAAGCCTTCGTCTTTCACCTTCGAAGCTTCAAACGCGGAGTAAGGGAACAATCCCTACTCCGCGTAAGCACAGTGGTTGAATGGAATGAGCTTCGCTGTTTTCAGCTAGCTCATTCCTATTCAACTTTGTGGGGGAAAGAAAACGAAATAGCCTAAATACATAAATATATTTAGGCTATTTCTGTCTTTCTCCCTCACATTCGATACCCTTTCACATTACTGCGATGATAAAATCCGTAAGTTCCTTCGGTATCATCTTTTTAATTTATTTTACCTAGACGGCACGCTAGAAATTAAAGTGCATCGCTTAAGCGGGCGAACTCTTCAATCGTCAATGTTTCTGCACGTCTAGATGGATCAATGCCTGCTGCTTCTAATGCAGCAGCCAAACTTTCTTTTGTATGGCTATTTCCAACGTAGGCTTTGGCTAAATTATTCCATAGCGTCTTACGGCGTTGCACGAAACTGTTTTTCACGAGCGCGAAGAATTTTGCTTCGTCTTTTACTTCCACGAGTGGGTTTTCGCGACGTTTCAATACTAAAATCGCAGAATCTACATTCGGAGCTGGATTGAAGACCGTCTTCGGCACGATAAATCCAATGCTCGCTTCGCAGAAATATTGAATTGCAATCGTCAGTGATCCATACGCCTTCGAATTTGGCTCAGCCGTCATTCGTTGCGCCACTTCTTTTTGCATCATCATCGCAAACCCATCGATTGGCAATTTTGATTCCAATAAATTCATAATGATTGGCGTTGTAATATAGTACGGCAAGTTGGCCACGACTAATAACGGCTCGTTAATGTCGAAATGCTCTCCGATGACTTGCTCTAAGTCGACGTCCAAGATGTCGCTATGAACCACTGTTACATTATCGTATGGGGCCAATGTTTCATCGAGCACCGGCAACAAACGGCCATCGATTTCAAACGCAAGTACTTGTTTGGCTTCTCTTGCTAGACGTTCGGTCAACGCACCAATCCCTGGTCCGATTTCAATAACGTTTGTCGTTTTGTCGACTCCTGCTACCTCTAGCATACGCGTTAAAATATTCGGTTCAATTAGGAAGTTCTGCCCTAGACTCTTCTTTACCGTTAGCCCATGACGTTCCATAATCTCGCGCGTTCTTTTCGGCGTCGCGATATCCTTTATTTCATTCATGTTTGTCCTCATTTTCTAAGACAGCCTCGAGTGCCGCCCTTAATTGTTCTTCTGTAATACCAAATAATTGTAATCTTTTCGCGAACTGTTTTCCATTCGTATGGCCAATTTTTAGAAAATCCGCCACCTTTTGACGTCTTGTTGCTGAATCTGGTCGTCCGATAAACCCAAGCGCCATCAGTGTTGCCTGTGAAATCACTGGCTCTCCTGTTTCTGTTGAAATCTCATGCACCGATTCGAGCGCTCGCTGGATGGCTTCGGTACTCGCGTGTTCCACCCCAAGACTCTTATGATTGTCTTTTCTGACGGCTTCTTCACGTTCGATAAAGGCATG
>CALCML010000031.1 GCA_937967765.1 uncultured Carnobacterium sp. | reverse complement strand
GCGTAGAAAGTCCAGAAGAAATCGCAAAAATCTTTTTAAGAATGACCGTATAAAGGAGAAAACTCATGCAAAAAAATATTATGAAAGACCCGCTCTTCCTAAGCCAAAAATCAAGTGTTGCCGACGCAAAAGCTGATGCGCAAGTGGTTCGCGACCTGCAAGATACGCTACGTGCCAACTGCGACCGTTGTGTAGGGATGGCGGCGAATATGATTGGTGTGAAGAAGAACATTATTATTGTAGCGATTGGTCCGATGGATTTGGTGATGCTGAACCCGCGCATTACGAAGAAGCAAGGACCCTATGAAACCGAAGAAGGATGTCTGAGCCATACGGGCACGAAGAAGACGACGCGCTATCAAACGATTGAAGTAGCCTACACCGACCCGAGCGGCAAGAAGCATACGGGAACGTTCACCGACTTCACGGCGCAAGTCATCCAACATGAAATGGATCATCTAGAAGGTATTCTCATTTAAATATGATTACTTCAATCCTTGCGGATTGTTTCATCATAGCTGTAATGGGGCAACGGCTTGAGCCTTATGTCTCAAGCTCTACCAAGCTTCAAACTGACTCTACGGGTTTCACCCTAGAGTCAGTAATTCACATTGGTTGCTATCCCCCATTACTGCTACGATGAATCCGCAAGATTTCCGTAATCGTATTATTGCGCTTCTAAATGGACGAAGATGTGGGCATGTGCCGGGAAGCTGGGACGTACTCCTTGCGACGGCGGTGTAGTCATCTTCTTCGTTTCGTATAGTAAGAAAAAGGAAAAGGACATTCCTTAATCCGTTCGATTCTTCGGAAACGCGTAACTTCCGTAATCGTATTTTTATGGAGCTTCTAAATGGACGAGGATGAAGACTTGTGCTGGGAAGCTGGGACTGCTCCTTGCGACGCGAGGTGTAGTCATCTTCTTCGTTTCGTATAGTAAGAAAAAGAAAAAAGAAAGAGAAAAGGGTTGACCCTGACGTAACGTAATAGGTTACACTATCTAGTGTTAGGAGTTGAGGTTATGTATTTAATCAAGCAAGTAAGTGAAATCAGTGGTGTATCGGTGCGCACTTTACATCACTATGACGAAATTGGATTGCTTTCCCCGAAGAAACAGGAAAATGGATATCGCTACTACAGTGACGAGGAGCTTTCCCAATTACAGACGATTCTCTACTATAAATATTTGGGATTTTCGCTGAAAGAGATTAAGTCCCTGATGAAGCAAGACGAGGATAATCTGTTGCCACACTTAAAACATCAGTTGAAGTTAATGCAGAAAGAAAAAGACCGTCTTCTAACATTAATCGACACATTAGAAAAGACGATTGCGTCTACGGAAAGGAAAATGACGATGACAACCGAAGAAAAATTCAAAGGGTTCACCTTCAAGGATAACGAGAAATATAAACAGGCCGCGACTGAAAAATACGGCGAAAGCGTGATGAACGAGGCCGAAGCAAGACAAAAAGGCAAGGAAGAAATCGTAGCAGACGGCTTCAACAAGATCTGGTTCGCGTTTGCTGAAAATATCGAAAAAGGCCTTCCAGCAACAGACGCTGTGAACGTGGACTTAGCCAAACAACTCCACCAACACATGTGCGCCTACGCGTTCGACTGCTCGATTGATGTCTTCTCAAGCATCGGATTCGGCTACGCGAAAAACGAAGAATTCAGAACGAACTTGGATAAATACGGCAAAGGCGTTGGTCCATACGCTTGCGACGCGATTCAAGCCTATGTCGCACAGGAGAGAAAATAAGCAAAAGAGGAGTAAGACACTTGTCCTACTCCTCTATTTTTATCTTACAAACACCAATTTTTCCGGTGTGGATAGTTCCGCATCATAAGCGAATCCATCTTCTGCGAAAGCTTCCAACTGCTTCACATCCATCACTTGTTCGCTCATCGCAAAACCAACCAACAACCCGCGTCCTTTTTTCGACGTCGTAGAGTGTTGTTTCAACTTGCCGTCTTTACGCTCGTAAAATTCCACGTCTACCCAGTTGTAACGAGAGCGGTCCAGTAACGTACTGAACTCGTCACTGGCACAATTGACCACTGTTTCACCTTCTTCGAACAACTCGGCCCACTCCGCTTTCCAGTAAGCCTTCAAGCTCTTTCCGTCCACGCGCAATGGTCTCAACATATCCAAGCGATACGGCTTCACATAAGTATACGGCGCCACAGCCCCATATAACGCAGACAAGATGCGCACATGCTCGCTTCCATAATCCAATCCGTCCTTCCAGCCCTCTACTTGCTTCAACCAGCGAAACGCCAGTCCGTTGTAGAGTTCTATGGCAGGCGCAGCCCCTTCCACCTTCCACCCTTCGATGAACGCTTTGTTTTCGTCGAGCAACTTCCCTTTGACACCAAGCACACGAGAGAGGGCCTCTTCAGGCACCGCACGCACGGCTTCGACCACTTTTGCAGCAGCCGGGCTCACTTCCCAGTCGCGTTCCTCTAATGCGTCACAATTCATTTCCTTTGCAGGCGATAGTATTAATTTCATCTCGGCACTCCTTTTCATTGTCCCCCTTAGTGTACCGTACCCGCCGTATTTTGACAAAATACAAGTCCCGTTTTATACTGATTACTATCAACCTTAAAGGAGAATTCTATGCCCGGAGTATTCGCAGTTATCACATTTTTAATGATTATCGCATAACAAGGAGGGCCTAATATGGGCTATGTATTCATCATCTTTTTTATTCTTAGCTTCTTTATCGTCACATTCGCGCTCTTGCATCTACTTGCAGGAGGAGCCGCTCTTCTAAAAGGAGAAAAAACAACAGGAAACATCCTCGTTTTTGTAGGAGGGCTTATCGCACTTCCTACAATCCCATTACTAGCAGTGTTACCTGGAATCCCATTCCTTACATGGATCCTTGGGGCAACCCTTTGCTGCGTGGGAGCTTACAAGAACGGAAAAGAAAAAGGGAACATCAACAAATCACATCACGCCATCCGCATCACCATCGCAGTTCTTCTCACGCTTGGATTGGCGCTTGTTTAATCAACATCAAAAATAGCGTACGTAAAATTCCGTACGCTATTTCTCTATTTCCACACCATAATGATTGTCCCGATCGCAATTAACGCGCAACCTATGAGTGACTTCACAGTGAATGTATCATGCAAGAAGAAAAAGGCTAATATCAACGTGAAGACGATACTCAATTTATCGACCGCCGCTACCTCTGTTGCACTCCCCATCTGAAGCGCCTTGTAGTAACAAAGCCACGAAGCACCCGTCGCAATCCCCGATAAAATCAAAAAAATCCAACTCTTCCGACTAATCTCAGATAACCCGTTCTGATTATTCGTCACAAATACCATCAGCCACGACATCACAACGACCACAACCGTGCGTACAGCCGTCGCCAAATTCGAGTTCACCCCATCAATCCCAATCTTCGCTAAAATCGACGTCAACGCCGCAAACACCGCTGACAATAACGCAAATACAATCCACATAACCCAGGACTCCTGTCATTAAATACTACTTTTAGTATACTCTTTTTTCTCTAAAAAGAAGAACCATTTTTAATGAATGGACAAAGCCGATTTTTATTAGAGACGAAGCAGATTTTAAGTTAACCTCACCTTCTGTCGCGGATGTTCCGGTTAGCGACGAAGCAAATTTTAATCGTTCAAAAGCCAGACCCTCTCATTTTCTCTCAAAAAATAAAGAAAATTCGTTGAACCATTGTGCTTCGAAAAATAGAAGCTTGCGAGTTTCTTTGGATTCCATCCAAATGCCTAAGGAGGATAAACGAAAAGAATCAGTTTATTGAAAGAATAGTGGGAATAAGCATTAAAACGAATTAGGGGACGTAGGAATTTATTCCATACGTCCCCTTTGA
>CALCML010000030.1 GCA_937967765.1 uncultured Carnobacterium sp. | reverse complement strand
ACAGTTGCTCGAGCGACAAATTATCGTTTAATAAGCCATTCTTCTCATGGTCCAATCGCACAGCAATCTTATCCACTTGAGAACCGACTTCTTGGTATTTCAATTGCATTTCGTAAATAGACTTCTTCACGCGCCCAAAGATTTTACGGAAGATGTTCGAATCTTGTGCCACAAGGTCGTTCGGGTCTGTCTCGTTTAGTCGCATCATCAACTCATTGAGCGTATCCCCGATTTCTCCAGTATCTTTATTTTGCACATGAGCTAACATCGAATGTGAGAATTCACCGAGCTGCTTTTGCGCACCGGCCCCATAACTAATGATAGCCTGCATATTCTTTTCGTCGATTTGTTTTGCGAGTGCGCGGGCTTGTTCTTGTTGTTTCTCCGGTAAAGTATCCACTAGCGCACGTTTAGCATCTACTTGTTCTTGTGGGAAGTCACTCGCCACATCTTGCAGCGTCGTATTTTTTACGACCTCTTCTCCAAATGGGTTTTGAATCAGTGCATCCACCATTGATTTTTCTTCAGTCATTGTTCTCTACTCCTTTATCGTACGATTTACGTAATCCATCTCTGCTTCTGACTTTTTTATTCTGTCTTCTTGGAAATGTAAGTAATCCTCTTCCAGCGTCGCACAGACGAGATCGATTTTTTCTCCTAATTCTTGTAACGTTTGATACGTTTCGCTTCCTTTTACAGGTTGCTCACTCAATTCTTTGTAGGCCTTTGTCATCTCGTTTAATGACGGTACACAAGTGTGAACGAACAAGTTTGCATCTGGAAGTTTTTCAGGGTGTTTGACGAGAGATTTGAAATACTCCTTCATCGTTTGAGTCGTATTGTATCGATTACTAATAATTCGTAGTTTGGTATAACTTTGAATCGTCTCATCGATTTCCTCAATTTGCGTCTTCACCACTGCCATTTTTTGTCTAAAATAGTCGATATCTTGTTTGGATAATCCTGATTGTTCATATCGTTCTTGCACCTTACTTGAGGTTTTATCTAACGGCTTCTTTGTTTTGCCAAAGACCGATTTCACTTCCATTTCTTCTGGAAATAGCATGAAGAAAAAGATACCTGCTAGTACAAGAAGTGAAAATAACAGCCTTACGGAAGAACCGTAAATATTACTCATAAAGTAACGCGTTATGAATACAAACAATACTAGTTTGAGAAGTCTATTCCACTGTTTCATGGTACTCCCTCCTTATAGACTTATTGTATCATCCCCTAATTTTTCGACATGGTACTAAAGGCCGATTTCTCTGGGACTTGAGACCGAAAATAACAACGCAAATAAATATCCACCGGCTAAGCCGGTGGTTTTTCAGTTTCGGGCATAGCCCTGA
>CALCML010000029.1 GCA_937967765.1 uncultured Carnobacterium sp. | reverse complement strand
CAATTTTCAAGAGTACGTAATTCACTTTGAATGCTATCCCCCCATTACTGCTATTATAAAATCCGCTCTATTCTCCTCATCGTCTACTTCAAAGAGAAATTCTTACTAGTAGGATCTCCTTATATAAAAAATTCCCAAATAGCTTGGTTTATAAAAAATGCGCTGTGTGATTTTAGTCCATTTGGCGCACCACAAGGCAACGGGCAAAATGCTCTCCTCCTCGGAAAAGGAACAGTCGCGGAAACGAAAAAAGTCCGCTACTCACATAGCGAACTTTACATTGTTTTATAACGGGATAATGGTGTCATTATCACTAGTTGCGGGCTCGGTTGAGACAATCTCAATCATCAGCCCATGTGGCAAGCAAATACTTGTCTGACCCGGCTGGGAAATCCAACCTGTTTGCACCGCGATTTGGTCTGGACTATTATCCTCCTTGTCACGGATACGCGTTCCATCGATTTCAATAATATTATATTGATCGTCATGCGGGAAGTAGATGAACTCATCATGTGGTGTATTTTCACTGAGTTCAAAGCGCTCGATTTCTTCTCCGTCAATTGTGAGAATCGCGTAAATTTTTGCTTCTTCTTTTCTCGTTGCTTGTTGATAAGCAAAGATTGCATTTGGTAAAAATGATAGTGCCAATAACACGAGCACAATAATAATGTCGAATGGCTTTATCAAATGGGAATACTTCTTAACTATCGTTCTCATCCTTTAACTCTAATAATGTTCTACGTACTTCTGAGGCAATTTTTGAACCAATCACGAGTAATTCATACAAGGTGAAAGTTTCAAATGGAGTCACACGGCCCACATAGCGAATAAAAAGCTCGCCGTCTGTGTCCACAAGTAGCGTGTAGTATGCCACTAACTCTTGGTTCAAGCGATTAATGGAATAGAGCACATCAAATAAATCTAAGCCCAAGTCTTTTCCATTTCCGATTCCTTCATAGGTAATTTGGTAATCGGTACGTTCCTCGCTATCATCGAAAACGACGCTAAACGGAAACTCGGCTTCTCCTTCTGAATACAGACCAAGAAATGCGATTCCACCATCGCCTAAATCTTTCTTATCCAGTTTCAAATCACGATTCTTTAAAACCGTCTCAAACGATTCACTAACCTTCATCCTGGCCACTCCTTTCGCCATTTGTAACCTCTATTTTACTAGATTCCCTCCTATTTCACAACCAAACACCGAAATCCTGCACTTTTCTTCTCTATTAGATACGAAATAATTTCCAAAATGGATTTTTTGGCACAAAAAAAGAGACTGAAGTTTCCTTCAATCTCTTCTCTAATTTTTATGATTAACCTAAACGTTGGCGAGAGTCCGCTGCACGTTGTAGGGCTTGACCAACATAGTTGATACATAACATCATGATTAAGATTAAGATTGTGGCTGGTAACCAAACCCATAATTTGTTTTCGATGATGTCCGCATTTTTCGCTGCAGAGATTAATGTACCAAGTGATGGTGTTGTAAATGGTAACCCGAACCCTAAGTAAGTTAACCCTGTTTCAATACCGATGTTTCCTGCTAAACGTAAGATTAAGTTAACGATAATTAATGAACTTAAGTTTGGCAAGATTTCACGGAACATGATACGCAAGTCACTTGAACCTAATGTTTTAGATGCATTTACATAGTCTAAGCTTGCTTCTTGAAGAGTACGTGTTCTGAATAAACGAGCAGAACCAACCCAATAGAAGGCTGTCATGATAAATACGAAGTGGAACATTGTGTAGTTTGGAATCACTGTTACGAACACGATGATGATCATCAATGTTGGTAAGATCATGATAAAGTCAACGATACGCATTAAAGTTGTGTCCACCCATTTACCGTAGTAACCAGAAATCAATCCAACAAAGATACCAACGATACATGTCAAGATTGTAACTGAGAAACCGATTAATACTGAGTTACGAGCCCCGATAATTAAGAGGGCTAAAACGTCACGACCACTTTCGTCAGTCCCTAACAAGTGTGCGTTTGTTGGGGCTTTATAACGACCTAAGATATTGACTTTAAGAGCAGACTCTTGGTCGATAAAGAATGGTCCGATAAAGATGATTAAGAAAATCAACGTTAGTAAGATTAACGCGAAAAGCGCTAATTTATCTTTTAAAAACTCCCGTACAATAACCTGAAAACCAGCAGGCGGTGTAGATACGGTGCTTTCTTCAACGACAGTTTCTTCAACTGTATTTACATTATTTTGCTCCATTTGCTACTCCTCCTTTTATTATTGTACACGAACACGTGGGTCTACAATACTCATGATAATATCAGATAATAGCGTACCTAGAAGAGTCGCTGTACCGAAGAGTAATAGTAACGCTAAGATTACTGAGTAGTCACGTCCTGTGATTGATGTTACGAATAAGTTCCCCATTCCAGGATATGAGAAGATGTTTTCAATGAACACTGAACCACCGATTAAACCAGTGAATTCATATCCTAAGAAGGCTGCGATTGGCAAGATTGAGTTACGGAAGATGTGGCGGTTGAACACAACATTTTCAGGAACCCCTTTCGCACGTGCTGTACGAACGTAGTCTTGGCTCTTCGCATCGATAACCCCAGTACGTAAGTATTGAATCGTACCAGTAGTTGAAAGAATCGCCATCGTAAACGCTGGTAAAATCATGTGATGGAATTTGTTTACATAATAGCCAATCGTTCCAGCAACTACATCTGAATCGACAGATCCACGAGTTGGGAACCAACCTAATGTATAACCAAATAACCATAATAGAACTAACGCGAATACGAATACTGGGATTGAGTAAGTAATGAATGTATATACTACGATTGCTTTGTCAGCCCAAGAGTTTTGGAAACGACCTGCAATCATCCCTAATGGTAATGCAATTAAGTAAGTTAAAATCAATGTTAATAATGATAACCATACTGTGTTACCAATACGTTCACCGATTAATTTCGTTACTTCATATTTGTAAGTATAACTTTGACCGAAGTCTCCGCGGAATGCTTTTGAAATCCAGTTCCAATATTGAACAGGAAGTGGATCATAGAATCCAGCTTTCACACGTAAAGCTTCAATTGTATTTGGATCCGTTTCTGGAGTAATTAAACCTGTAAATGGATCCCCTGGCATCATCTTCGCGATTAAGAATGCTAGCACACTAAGAATGAAGATTTGTGGCAACATTAATAACACACGACGTAAAATGGTTTTCCACATAATTAGTTTCCTCCTTTTGGATTTAATGCAACAGAGTGTGTGTCAGAGATTTTTTGTAAATCAAACACACGACCGTTTTCATCGTAGTAAAGTTGTTGATTTTCTTGGTAGAATTTCTCAGCTTCTTTACGACGAAGTTTGTTTGCTTCACGGTTTTCTGGATCGATTACCGGAATCGCAGACAATAGACGTTTTGTATAGATGTGTTGTGGGTTCGCGTAAATGTCTTCCGCTTTCCCTGTTTCAACAAAACGTCCACGGTACATGATGAATAACTCATCACACATATGTTTTACAACCCCAAGGTCATGGGAAATGAATAAGTAACTTAAGTTGAACTCATCTTGGATGCGTTTCATGTAGTTTAACACTTGCGCTTGTACAGATAAGTCTAACGCTGATACTGGTTCGTCGGCGATGATTAAACGAGGGTTACTTGCTAAGGCACGAGCAACACCGATACGTTGTCTTTGACCACCTGAGAACTGGTGTGGATATTTTAATAATGCTTCTTCAGATAATCCGATGATTTCCATTAATTCAATCACGCGTTTTCTTTCTTCATCTGGAGATAAACGTTCGAAGTTTCTTAATGGCTCAGCCACGATATCTAAGATACGTTTTTTAGGGTTAAAACTTGATAGTGAATCTTGGAAGATCATTTGTACGTTACGGTTGTAGTCTGAAGTACGACGACGTGCTTTGTTTGTTACGTCTTGTCCTTCGTAAATGACTTTACCGCTTGTTACATGTTCTAGACCAATAATTGATTTACCAATTGTTGATTTACCAGAACCTGATTCTCCAACAAGACCGTAAGTTTTTCCTTCTTCGATTTCAAGTGATACTCCGTCTACCGCATAAACATGATCCGTTACTCGGTTAAAGAAGCCACTACGAATCGGATAGTGAACTTTTAAATCTTCAATGGTTACAAAACCGCTCATTATGCTTCCTCCCCTTCAAAATGGAAATGTTTATAACATGTACAACGAACGAAGTGGTTTGGTCCAACTTCATGTAGTGTTGGATCCTCTTCGTGAGCGTCCGCTGAAATCCATGGAATACGTGGTGCGAAACGGCAACCTTTACGTGGTAATTTTGGTAATGGTGGCACTGTTCCTTGGATCACGTGTAATTCTTCGCCTTCTGAACCCGCTTGTGGGATTGATTGTAGTAATGAACGTGTATAAGGATGTTTAGGATTTGTGAACAGCTCTTCAACAGGTGCTACTTCCACAAATTGTCCAGCATACATCACGGCTACACGGTCCGCAGTTTCTGCTACTACCCCAAGGTCGTGAGTGATTAAGATGATACCTGATTCAGTTTCTTTCTGGATATCATTTAATAAGTCTAAGATTTGCGCTTGAATTGTTACGTCTAAGGCAGTTGTTGGTTCATCGGCAATGATGATTGGTGGTTTACATGATAAAGCAATCGCGATAACCACACGTTGACGCATCCCACCTGATAATTCATGTGGGTATTGTTTGTAAGTACGTTGTGGGTTTGGAATCCCTACTTGTCCTAACAATTCAAGTACGCGTTCAGTACGTTCTTTTTCATTTAAGTCTGTATGATAATAAAGAGCTTCGTCGATTTGAGCACCAATTGTCATTAATGGGTTTAATGAAGCCAATGGATCTTGGAAGATCATACCGATATCATTTCCGCGAATTTTGTTATATAACGCTTCGTTTAAGTTTACTAAGTTCACATCGTTATAAATGATGTCCCCTGTAATCTTTGTATTGTTTTTGTTGTGTAAGCCCATGATGGTTGTCGCTAATGTAGATTTCCCACATCCTGATTCCCCAACGATGGCCAAAATTTCATTCTTTTCTAATGTTAATGACACATTATCTACTGCATCATAAAAATCATCTTTGATACGGAAACCAACGTGTAAGTTATTGATTTCTAATAGTGGCTTATCAATTGTCAAATCCGATTCCTCCTTATTTTCTTTGGTTAACTATTTCAATATTTAAAATAATAAAACAACGTTTCTATTATACGTTGCATGCTCTCTGATTGCAAATTGTATGACAATTCGAGCGCAGATACAGCGTATTTTTAGTTTACCATGAATCCTGCGTGATTACCATTATTTATGAGCAAAAAATTAACTTTTCTCATGTTATTTTAATTTTGTTTTCAAATTCGTCTCTAATCGCGTCGTTAATGCGTTTTCATCTATTCTGTTAATATTGCGTAAACAAAAAGAGACGAGCCGAAGCTCATCTCCATTCAATTCTTATTTAGCAGCAGTGTCACTTGTTAATTCAACTTGGTAGAGCGCTGATTTTTGACTACCCAAGTTAACATCGTAGTATTTCACACGTTTGTTTACTGCTGTAATAGATTCTCCGACTAACGTTGGGAAGATAAATGCTTTATCGTGAACGTATTTTTGCCATTCTTTATAAAACTCAATGTTTTTCGCTGAATCGAATGCTTCTGTTGAAGAGATTTTCTTCATGATTGCAGTTCCTTCAGCATCCACATAACGTTCAAAGTTGAATTTCGCAGATTCTCCAAATAATCCTTCTGGATTTGGATCGTAACCTGTAGACCAACCGCCCGCGAATACATCAATTTCTGGGTCATCCGCTTGAACTTTATCGTAGAATGAGTTCAATTCAATAGTACGTCCTGTATAAAGTTTTACATCTAACCCGATTTCTTTCCACCAATTCAAGTATTGTTGAACAAGTGATTCATTGGCTTCATCACGAGTACGTGCTGCAAAGTTAATTTGTAGTTTTGAGCCATCTTTGTTCTCACGTAAACCGTCACCATCAACGTCTTTATATCCCGCTTCATCTAGCAATTGTTTTGCTTTTTCTGGGTTATAAGTGAAGCCTTCTTGTTCTTTGTTATAAATATCGTTAAAGAACGGAATGATGATTGAGTTTGAAGAGTGTTGCAAGCCGTTATATAAGTTTTGACCTGCCGCATCAATATCGAGCGCGTATGCCATTGCTTGACGAAGTTTTACATCGGCCATTTTCGCATTTGGATCTGTTACGTTTTTACCAGCTTCTTTGTCATATTTTCCTAAGTGGAAACCGATATATTCATACGCTGACGCTTCAGAACTGATTAACGTTACATTAGTTAAATCTTTATAAGCTTCGTATTGTGAGTTTGGCATTGTTGCGATATCGTAGTTCCCAGCCTTCATTTCTGAAACGATGTTATCTGGAGATACAACTTCCATTACGACTTTATCGACTTTTGCTACACCTTTATAATAGTGTTCATTTGGAACTAATGTCACAGATTCCCCTGCTACGATGGATTCAATCTTGAATTGTCCAAGACCGACAAATTTTGTACCACGTACATAATCACTTTGTTCCCATTCAGTTTCAGGAATATCTTTGAAGATATGTTTTGGCATAATGTATGCAGAAACTGAACCACCTGCTAATTGCATTGAAGGGGTCATTTCTTTGAAGTGAATTTTCACAGTATAATCATCCACTTTTTCAAGACCAGAAACGCTATCTGCTTTTCCTTCGTGGTACTCTTCCATACCGACTACATTTTTAAAATCATCATCGTAACGAACACCCGTATAATCTTTATTCCCGATGGCTTGATAAGCGAAGATGTAGTCGTCGATCGTTACAGGTTGTCCATCGGACCATTTATAGTCTTTAGAGTTTAATTTAACTGTTGCTGTTTTATTTTCAACGTCAAATTCGATGCTTGCAAGACCAGTATTGGTTAACTTACGGTTTTCATCATATTCAAACATACTTTCATCAACCAAACCACCAATCGTTGAGTCGTTTGTATCTGCAGATAACTCATCTGCAAAAATACCAGAGAAAGGTGAAGAAGATACAATCGCGTATTTTAATATTCCACCCTTAATTGGAGTCCCGTCGTGAGTGACTTCAGAAGCGTATTTCGTTTTTCCGGCATTGCTACTTGTTGAAGATGATTGTTCTTTACTACCACACGCTGCTAACGTTAGCGCAACCGTTGCAGAAAACAGAATCATCACATTTCTCTTTTTCATCATAATCAGTCTCCATTCTTTTATTTTAAGGCTTTTGAGTGTATCCATAAATTTATGTTGGACTTATCATACTCCAACTTTTTAATAATTGCAATACTTTTTCTAATTTATTTTTAATTTTCATAATTTATTTCTCATTTTAGGAAAGTTTTTTCATAATGAAAACAAGCCTAGGAAAATTCCTAGGCTTGTTTTATTGCATTATTTAGCCGCTGTGTCAGATGTTACTTCTAATTGGTACAATTGAGCTTTAGAATCTTTTGTTCCAATTGAAGTGTCATAGTATTTCACACGTTTGTTAACCGCTGTTACGCTGTCCCC
>CALCML010000028.1 GCA_937967765.1 uncultured Carnobacterium sp. | reverse complement strand
CTTGCATAGATGAAACAACGAGTGATTACTGCAATCATTGCGGTTTGTATCTTTTTACCAATACTGTATATCGGTGATATTTGGTTACGTACGCTACTAGCTCTATTAGCAATTGTTGGGATTTATGAATTCTTCCAAATGAAAAAAATGAATATTTTTTCGATAGAAGGATCTCTCACGTTACTTGCTACATTATCATTTCTGTTTTCTCAAAAACCATTAGTCGCTTTGCCAAGAGGGATTGATTATTTCTTCTTTTATTTCTTGGTCGTAATGCTACTGATGACATTAACTGTATATAAGAGTGATCGCTTTTCTTTTGAAGATGCGGCATTTTGCTCGCTCATTTCTTTATACGTTGGTGGTGGATTCTCTGGGATTCTATTTGTCAGAAGTATTAGTTTTGGAATGGCGATTTTTGTCTTCTTAGTTATTTGGGGGACAGATTCATTCGCGTATTTAGCTGGACGCAAATTTGGAAAACATAAATTAGCTCCGGATATTAGCCCAAATAAAACCATTGAAGGTTCTATTGGCGGCGTTCTCGGTTCTGTATTACTAGGATTATTGGTGGTTCCATTTTATAACCCTGTCAAATTCTCAGTATTTGAATTTGTACTCTTAGTAGTTTGTTTATCCATTTTTGGACAATTAGGAGATTTAGTAGAGTCAGCTTACAAGCGACAATTTAACGTAAAAGATTCTGGAAACTTATTCCCAGGGCATGGAGGAGTATTGGATCGTTTCGATTCAACATTCTTTGCTATGTTAATGTTCCAGATTGTATTTAAATTCTTTGGGGATCTTTAAAAGAGGTGAAATAATTGCAAGGATTAATTGCATTTTTATTTGTATTTAGTATTATCGTGATTATTCATGAATTTGGTCATTACTATTTTGCAAAAAAAGCGGGTATCTTAGTTCGTGAATTTGCGATTGGGATGGGGCCAAAAATCTTCCAAGTTCGTAAAGGCGAAACAGTATATACGCTTCGTTTATTACCAATTGGTGGATATGTTCGTATGGCTGGTCATGATGAAGATGAACAAGAAATCAAACCCGGGATGATGATTACTATCGTCCTAGATAGTGAGAATGTTGTTCAAAAATTAAATTTTGACGATAAACTCATTA
Source organism: uncultured Carnobacterium sp. (assembly GCA_937967765.1). Classification (GTDB taxonomy): domain Bacteria; phylum Bacillota; class Bacilli; order Lactobacillales; family Aerococcaceae; genus Granulicatella. Next base: position 3,094 of record CALCML010000028.1, on the reverse strand, counting down.
TCGAGAATTCTGTACCTTTCCAAATCGAAGATGCAGACTTACATAAGGATATGACATTAACTGGATACTTCATTAATTCAGAAGAAAAAGTGACACTAACAGTTTCGAAGACTGCAACAATTGTTGAATCTGATGGAACAGAAGTAGTCGTTGCACCAGTGGAGCGTCAGTTCAATTCAGCAACATTATGGAACAGAATTAAAACAAATGCTGCTGGGCCGATGAACAACTATATTTTATCAATTTTAGTATTCATTATTGTTGGGTTCATGCAAGGTGGAGTTCCATCTAATGATGCGATTATCGGACAAGTAACAGATGATTCTGCAGCCCAAGTAGCAGGGCTAAAAGAAGGAGATAAAGTTCTTTCAATCGACGATGTTGAGATTCATTCATGGGATGAAATGACAAAAATTGTTCGCTCTAGTGCGGATAAAGCTTTAGCAGTTACGATTGACCGCAATGGTAAAACAGAAGAAGTTCAAGTAACACCGAAGGCAGTGGAAGCGTCTGACGGTTCAAAAGTGGGACAATTTGGCGTCACAAGAATTCTTAAAAATGATATTCTTTCCATTATTGCGTATGGATTCACTCAAACTGTTTCAGTAGTCGTATTAGTGCTCTCGGCATTAGGCTCGCTCTTTACACGTGGGTTTAATTTAAATCAACTAGGTGGACCGGTTGCTATTTATTCTATGACATCGCAAGTGGCTAAAAATGGGTTCATTGATTTACTTGCTTTCATGGGAATGATTAGTGCCAACCTTGGAGTAATGAACCTTTTACCAATTCCAGCACTTGATGGTGGAAAACTAGTTCTGAATGTTATCGAAGGAATTCGTAAGAAACCACTCGATCCAGAAAAAGAAGGCTATTTAACGATTGCTGGAGCTATTTTCCTTTTCGCGTTAATGCTTCTTGTGACATGGAACGATATTATGAAATTATTTAATTAGACAAGAGAGTGTCTCTACTGTGGTGGAGCACTCTTCTTATGTAATAAAAAAGGAGGAAACCATGAGTCAATCACAAAAAGATTTAATGAAAAAAGTGATCGAGCAATTTAATCTTGCTGACACAAGTATTTTTTCTCCGGAATTTGATGAAGCAAAATTAGTTCGAATTGATATCTCTAAGTTAGATAAAACATGGACGTTTCATATTCAAAATCCAGTCATCTTTATGTATGAAAAATTCAGACTGTTTACTGATGCTTTAAATGATACTTACCGTCAATTCGGTGGGAAAGCTGTTATTACAACAGATGAAGGTGCAGAAGTAACAGAAGAACTAGTTGAATCCTATTGGGAATATGTATTAGAGACATTAAAGGATGAATCTGCGGTTTCTCATCAAATTTTAGCGGATCAAACTCCAAAGTATGAGAAAAATCAAATTAAACTTCATTGCCCGAACGAATTAACGAAGACGCATTTAATGAATAATTGCGTTCCAAAAATTCAACAAGCTTATATCGAAGCAGGATTTCCTAAACTAGGAGTTCAAATCCATGTAGATGGTGAGCTGCAGGACCGTTTGGCAGAAGAATTTATTCAAAAAGAACAACAGATTGAACAGGCATTTAACGAAGCTCAAAAAGCAGCTCAACTTGCTGCAGCACAAGCTCCGCAAAGAAAATCTGCTTCGCCTGCTTCTTCTAAACCAGAAGGGGTTATTTACGGTAAACCAATTAAGTCCAATAGTGAAGTGCGTGCGCTTGCAGATATCTTTGAAGAAGAGCGCAATGTTGTGATTGAAGGGAAGATTTTTGATATTGAACTTCGTCGCGGTAAAGCCAAAGGGAAGTTGTTCGGAAATATTAAATTAACGGACTATACTTCTTCCATCAGTGCGACTTTATTCCCATCAACTCCTGAAGATGAACAAGCGCTTGAAGGGTTGAAAAAGGGCACATGGGTCAGAGCATTTGGAACTATCGAAGTGAATAAGTTCTCTCAAGAATTAGGAATGATTATTCGCGATATGAATGCTGTGAACCATGAAGGTAGAAAAGACAAAGCAGAAGGCGAAAAACGCGTTGAGTTGCATATGCATACGAATATGTCTGTGATGGATGCAACGAATTCTCCAAGTGATTTGATTAGTCAAGCGGCTAAATGGGGACATAAGGCAATTGCGATTACAGACCACGCCAACTTACAGGCCTACCCAGAAGCACATGGCGCTGGTAAGAAAAACGGCATTAAAATTTTATACGGATTAGAAGGAAATATCGTTGATGACCACGTGAATGTAGCCTATAATCCGCAACATATTTTATTAGAAGATGCGACTTATGTGGTCTTCGACGTGGAAACAACAGGGCTTTCTGCGATTTATGACAGCATCATCGAGCTAGCCGCTGTTAAAATGAAAAATGGTGTCGTGGTTGACAAATTTGAAGAATTTATCGATCCAGGCCATCCATTATCGGCAACAACGATTCAATTAACAGGGATTACTGACGAGATGGTAAAAGGTTCTAAATCTGTAGAACAAGTCTTAAAAGAGTTCCATGAATTTTCTAAAGACTGTATCCTCGTTGCGCATAATGCAAGTTTTGATATGGGCTTCTTAAATACAGGATACGAAAATGTAGGAATTCCAAAAACCAATCAACCAGTTATCGATACTTTGGAATTATCTCGTATGTTGCATCCTCAATTAAAATCGCACCGTTTAAATACTTTGGCGAAACGATATAATGTTGCGCTCGAACAACATCACCGTGCCGTGTATGATTCTGAGACAACCGGATATCTATGCCATATCTTCTTAAAAGAAGCGGCTACAGAGCATAATTTGTTATATCACGATGAATTAAATACTAATATTCATCCAGAGGAAGTCTTTAAAAACGGACGTCCATTCCATGCAACGATTTTTGCAAAAGATCAAGCTGGACTAAAAGAGTTGTTCAAGGTTGTATCTCAATCCAATATCGAGTATTACTACCGCGTCCCTCGTATTTTAAGAAGTATGCTTTCAAGCCGTCGTGATTCGTTCCTATTAGGGTCAGGATGTGCTGAAGGGGAAGTATTCGAAGCGATGATGCAAAAAGGGTATAACGAGGCAAAAGAAAAGGCTAAATTCT
>CALCML010000027.1 GCA_937967765.1 uncultured Carnobacterium sp. | reverse complement strand
CAATGAAGATTTCGAAATCTTCTGTTGAAGGAATGGGATTTGCGATTCCAAGTAATGAAGTGGTTTCGATTATTAAACAACTCGAAGAAAATGGTAAAATTACTCGTCCAGCTCTTGGAATTTCAATGGTGAACTTAACGAGCGTGAATACACGTGTTATTCAACGAATGAACTTACCAACCGATGTGAAGAGTGGGGTCGTGATTGCTGAAGTGGATTCTAAAGGAAGTGCCAAAGCAGCAGGGTTACAACCCTACGATGTCATCGTTGAAATGGATGGACAAAAGATCGAAGGAATTCAAAACTTACGTAAAGTTCTGTACAGCCATAAAGTTGGCGATAAGTTTGAAGTGACTTACTATAGAAATGGACAAAAACAAACAACAACAATTTCTCTAACAGAAACAAGCAGTCCAAGTTTATAGCAATAACAAACAAGGAGTCGGATAGCGAAGTGCTATTCGACTTTTTTGTGCATTTCCACAGACTTATCCACATTTTTGTGGATAAGTCTGTGGAAAACTGTGAGTTTAGCCCCTTGTCAAGTCTGTGAAGTGGAAAATCAGTGTTGAAAATAGACAGCCTAAAAATGGCTTGATTATCGGATTTTATTGAAAAAAGTTATTCACATGATAAAAATTTATTGTGGATAACTTTGGTGGCCAATTGATTAAAACCTTGATATAACAGCGTTTTGGTATACACAAAAAGTGTGTGGATAACTGTGGATAACTCGCACATTTCCACCTTTTAGAAATATAACAATTAGATAACAAATAAAAATTTTGAATCAATATCTAGTGTTTTTCATAAAAAAAGCCCAAAATTTAGGGGCGAACATGTGTACATGTGGATAACTTTGTGGATAACTGTGGAAAAAGGGGTGAAACAAGCAATTTTTTCCAAAAAAAGGTAAGATAATTGGTGAAATGAGGGGATCAAATGAATATCACAATTGTGAGTGTAGGAAAACTGAAAGAAAAATATTTAAAACAAGGAATCGACGAATACGCGAAACGCTTAGGCAGCTACTGCAAGTTCCAGGTGGTGGAAGTGCCAGACGAGAAGACTCCTGAAAATTTAAGCGATAAAGAGATGGAACAAGTGCTCGAAAAAGAGGGCGAGCGTATCCTTGCAAAAATCAAAGATGGAGATGTCGTTGTAGCGATGGCGATTGAAGGTGACTTAGTGAGTTCAGAACAACTCGCCAAAGAGATGGATACCTTCGCGCTTCACGGCAAGAGCTCGATGGTCTTTGTGATTGGTGGCTCTCTTGGGTTGAGTCCGGCCGTGAAAAAACGTGCCGACCGTAAGATCTCATTTGGCCGTATTACCTTGCCGCATCAACTCATGAGACTCGTACTAACTGAGCAAATTTACCGTGCATTCCGTATTAATGCCGGACATGCGTATCATAAATAAGTAAAGATTCTCATAGAAAAAGTGAAAAGAAAGTGCAAAATGAAAATTGTATTTTCATAGTATTTTCATAATGTGCCTCTATACTTTAGTTATTCCCAAAGAGAATATTTATCCTCCCAAATAAATATTTCTAATCCTTTTTTCCACCGGCTACGTGTCGGTGGTTTTTTATTTTATATAGATATAAATTGACTATCCTTTTGACCTTCTATTCATGTTTTATTAATAGAATTTATTAAGTATTGAGATGTTTCAAAATAAAAAAGGACACCTAATTAGGTGTCCTATGCAGAGCCGGTAAAACCTCTCTGAAAAATATCATCTGTAGAGCCTGCGATAAATCGCACCTCTAATGTATGTTCATTATAATGAAACTATGAATGAATGTCAATTTTTGAATTGGATAGTTTTTTTAAGACCGCTATATCAATTAAGTTCATACTATCCTCTGATATTGTTGCTTTTCCAATTGGATCAGCAGGATTTTTAGGGAGCATAACTCTTAATTTACTGATGGTTTGAATATTATCTATTGCAGCATAAGTATTCTTATTAAATCTTTTATAGTATTCGGATATTTCATCTATCCATTGTTTTTCCTCAGAAATCCATTTGTTAGCTATATAGTCATTCAAGTTATGAATTTTTGGATCATGTCTATCCACGAAGTCTTGCATTATTTGTCTTGTTTCATCGTCATTAGGAACATATCTTTCTTTTTTCTTCCCTGAAAGTCGATGGATTTCATGTACTTCAGAAATTCTTTGAACCACTGAAACGACTTGTTCACTATATTTATTTGCCTCATTTACTAAATTGACGATTAAATTATCTCCTAAACTGATATATTGTTTTTTATTTTTCGAACTTAACGGTATTACAGTAAGTAACCCTTTTTTAGGATGATCTTTTTTATCCAAAACAATAGCAAAATGTGGTAATGAAAATTCATTTCCAACGCCAGTACCAAAATCTACGAATAATATAGTTCCTCTTTTATATTTCTTAAAAAGAGGTTGTTCTTCGGAGTTTTCTTTTTTAAATCTTTTTGCTCTGTAGTAATCGGACTTCCCAATATATTTGAATTTTTTATTTTTTGTATTATTGGATATATCTAGCAAAATATCTCTAGCTAGTGTTAAATTTCTTTTTGTATTCATAATTCTCCCCCAAAACAAATACCTAAATTTAAAACCAATTTTACCAATCGTCTTTTACCTTAATTATAGACCTGAAAAAAGGTTGCAACAATATGAAATTTAATGAAAGTGAATAGGCTAATTAATGATATTGATAAAAAAGGATTGATTGAAGAAAATCTCCGTACTATACTAGAATCATGGAGAAGTACCCAAGAGGCTGAAGGGGTCGCACTCGAAATGCGATAGGTCGTGAAAGCGGCGCGGGAGTTCAAATCTCCTCTTCTCCTTATCTTTTTGTGGCTGTACAGAGGTTGCGGCAGGTTTTGTTCCGTGAATGTTCCGTAGCTTCTTATTTAGATAGGTTTTTATAGAGCAATGGAGGCGAAAAGCGAATGACAAAAGTGAAATTAAATCTGAATCAAACGCATTGTTGCGGTATTTATTCTGATAAGACGGTGTATAGTTTTACGGCGGATAGTTATCCAGCGTTGTTTTACCTTCTTCAAAGACGTGGACTTATCGAATCGTTTATCGATGGGGATTTCATCGTCTATGACGAATTAAGACAATATTCAGATTTACCGCCTTATCAAAAGCTGACTGAAGATGAACTAGAAGCGATTGATTTTGATGCAATCATTCAAAAGCTCAGTACGGATGAACTGAAAACAGTGATCGAGAAGTTCTTTGAATATCGTTTTGAATGTGAGTTTCAAGAAGTAGACGAATAAATTTATGTAATATTCTAAAAGCCAGGACATATAATTTGTCCTGGCTTTTGTTTATTTTATTTTTAAAGATTCGTTATATTCTTCTGCATCTGGAGTTTTCGTAAACTCAATCGTTAAATCTTTATAATTCATTAGCTCTTTCTCTAAATCATCAATTGAAATCTTAAAGAATTCTTTTCGATTATTAACTTTATTCACACGGTTTTTGCTAAATTTATTGTGCAATTCAGTTTCTAGTTGATAGGCATTATAGCTAAAAATTAAGGCATGTACATCAAATTTAAAAGGAACAGAAGCGCTACTCAATTCGTTAATCCGCTCAAGTGGATCTAGGCGTCTAGTAACACCAATCTTAAATATATCTTTTCCAAATGCACCAATATTGGAAATTATATAAACGTAACCAGCTCCTAAATTTTCTAGTCGATAATCAAGTTCTTTCTCTTCATCTGTATACTCTTTAATATTTTGATTAGCTGCTTCAAGTTGAGATAGAATATCGTTCTTCTCATTTTCATCTTTAGTTTCAGCTAGTCTTAGATTTAGTTCTTTAACTAGTTTCTGTAAATGAGTAATTTCTTTGTTTATTTTCTTCTTTTTATTCTCAACTTCTTTTTGTAGAGCTTTCTCTTCACGTTCTTTTTCTCGTTGTTCTCTTAAAGCTTCTTTTTCTTCAGCTTTCTTTCTTTCAAATTCATAACCTAGGTAGAGTTCGTCAAATTTTAAATCAAGGTAATCCTCTGTAATAGCTACTTTAGCGGTTTTGAATGCTTGGTTTAAAATGTTAAAGGAAGTCTGAATTCTTTTTTCTATTGTGTGTATATTATTATACTTAATTTTATTAATAGCTGCTTCACATTCTGAGTTAAAACATCTTAATATAACTTTGATATTTCCATTAGTCATCTTTCTTCCTTTTGCCAAACTGCCGTCAACTGTCCAATTTTCAGAATAGATTACAGCAGACTTGTCTTTAATCATATCCTTTTGATACTGACGGACTTCATCCAATTCCTCTTTGTATTGTAAAGAAGTAGCAAAATCATATCGTGGTTCATAAATAGCACATTCTTGTAGTTCGATTTCATCTTCAACATCAATTAATTCTTGTCGCTTATTACTGATTTCTCGAATTATCCCATCTAGTTGAGATTTATATTTAATGATATCGTTATCGATGTCTGACTTTTCTTTTTCTTTATCGGCAAGATAGTCATTGATTTCAACTATACTCAATACTTTTGTTTCTTCCAGTACTGCTTCTAGCTTTTGAACTTTCCCATTAAGTTCTTCATTTTCTTTTTTTATCTCTGATATTCTAAAAATATCTAAAAACCCCATATTAAACACCTTCCCCAATTTTGTAATAAAAAACCGGAACGAAATTTCGTTCCGGCAAATGTTGTTAAGTAACGACTCTTAGCGAATAACTTCCTCAGTTTCTTTGTCGAAGAAGTGAGATTTGTTTAAGTCGAATGCTAATTCAACTGTTTCGCCTGGGTTGTGGAAGTCACGTGCATCCACTTTAGATACGAATTCAGTATCGTCAACACGAGTGTAAAGCATTGTTTCTGCACCAAGTAATTCTGATACAACAACTTCTGCTTTCACTGAAGATGATGGATAAGTATCGATAGCGATTTGAGCACTTTCGATATCTTCTGGACGGATACCAAAGATTAATTCTTTTCCGTTGTACCCTTTTTCTTCAAGAAGTTTTCTCTTCGCTTCAGGTAATTGTAATGATAAACCTTTACCATTTGAAATCACGCCATCTTGCAATGTTACGTTGAAGAAGTTCATTGCTGGTGATCCGATGAATCCAGCTACGAATACGTTGTTAGGAGTGTTGTACACTTCTTGTGGTGAACCGATTTGTTGTACGATACCATCTTTCATGATAACGATACGGTCAGCCATTGTCATCGCTTCTGTTTGGTCGTGAGTTACGTAAATTGTTGTTGTTTCTAAACGACGGTGTAATTTCGCAATTTCAGCACGCATCGCAACACGTAATTTAGCATCTAAGTTAGAAAGAGGTTCGTCCATTAAGAATACTTTCGCATCACGAACGATCGCACGTCCTAAAGCCACACGTTGACGTTGACCACCAGATAAAGCAGCTGGTTTACGTTCTAAGTATTGAGCTAAGCCTAAGATTTCAGCAGCGTTTTTAACACGTTTGTCAATTTCAGCTTTGTCGTATTTACGTAATTTCAAACCGAATGCCATGTTGTCATATACGCTCATGTGAGGATATAGGGCATAGTTTTGGAATACCATCGCGATATCACGATCTTTTGGAGCTACGTCGTTCATTACAACGTCGCCGATTTTTAATTCCCCTTCAGAAATATCTTCAAGACCAGCGATCATACGAAGAGTTGTTGATTTACCGCATCCAGAAGGTCCTACGAATACGATGAACTCGCGGTCTTTGATGTGTAAGTTAAAGTCTGTTACGGAATAGTTTTCCGCGTTGTCATATTTTTTGTGAATATGATTTAATTGCATTTCTACCATTAGGATTTCCCCCTATAATTTGTTTTACAGTAACAGTTTACGATTTTTAGGGGAAAAGAGATAGGGGAAGGTTGCACAAAAACGACAGTAAAAATTGTGCACTTTGCCCAAAAAGCATTCCTGATTTTTAGAATTTAGTCGTAACTTATAATAAAGAAGTAAAAAAGCATTGAGATGGATGCAACACGTGGCAAACAATGTTATGATAGGGATTAGAAACTTACATGAAAAAGGTGATGAAATGGAAAGAAAACGTGGATTTGAAATCGTATCTGCTTATGAAGGAAAAGGAATCACTGTTCCAAAACGTTCGACAAAACATTCAGCAGGATATGACTTCGAAGCTGCCGAAGATATCGTATTACCAAGCATTTGGAAAATGCTTTTCAAATTTGCAGCCACTCAATTAAAACAATGGATTTATACAACCGATAAAGAAACAGTGGAAGCGGAACTTGCAAAAGAGCAAAAAGTGCTAAAACCAGTGCTTGTGCCGACAGGAATCAAGTCTTATATGCAAGAAGATGAGTACTTACAATTAGCAAACCGCTCAAGTAACCCATTGAAACACTTCCTTGTCTTACCAAACGGGGTAGGCGTTGTGGATAGCGACTACTATAACAACCCTGACAACGAAGGACATATTTACTTCCAATTATTAAACTTCGGATTATTCGATAAAGAAATTAAAAAAGGCGATCGTATCGGCCAAGGAATCTTCCTACCGTTCTTAAAAGCGGATGCGGATGAAGAAAACGATATGAATGAACGTACAGGTGGTTTTGGTTCTTCTGGCGTTCGTTAGAAAGGAGCCAAAATGGCAAAAGCAACGACAAGTTTTGTATGTAGAGAGTGTGGATATAATTCACCAAAATATTTAGGGAAATGCCCAAACTGCGGCAATTGGTCTACGATGGAGGAGTTCAAGGAAACAACCAGCAACGCGAAACGTCCTTCTTTAGTGCAACATTCAGAAGACGTGCATAAGACCAAACCAATGCGTCTGGACCAAGTGGCTTATGAACGTGTGAATCGTGTGAAGACATCGATTAGCGAACTCGACCGCGTGCTGGGAGGCGGCGTGGTACCAGGCTCCTTAGTATTAATTGGTGGGGATCCTGGGATTGGGAAATCGACTTTATTATTACAAGTGTCTAGTGAATTACAACAAACACAAGGAACGGTTCTCTATGTATCGGGAGAAGAAAGTGCGGCTCAAATTAAAATGCGTGCGGAGCGTCTCGGGATGCAAGCAGACGGATTTTATATTTACGCTGAAACAAACTTAGAAGATATCGTTGCGCAAGTAGAAGCGTTGAAGCCGGACTATGTCATTATCGACTCGATTCAAACGATGACACATCCCCAAGCAAACGGGGTGGCAGGAAGCGTTTCTCATGTTCGTGAGGCAACAGCAACGTTGATGCGACTTGCGAAACTCAATCAGATTGCCATCTTTATCGTTGGTCACGTGACAAAAGAGGGTGCCTTGGCAGGTCCTCGTATGTTGGAACATATGGTGGATACCGTTCTTTATTTTGAAGGGGATAAACATCATAGTTTCCGCGTTCTTCGTTCCGTGAAAAACCGTTTCGGGTCTACCAACGAAATTGGGGTCTTCGAAATGCATCAAGAAGGGCTGAATGAAGTGACAAATCCTTCCGAAGTCTTCTTAGAAGAACGTTTGGCTGGCGCAACTGGTTCGGCAATCGTCGTGTCTCTTGAAGGAACACGACCAATTCTAACCGAGGTGCAATGTTTACTATCACCAACGGCCTTTGGGAATGCCCGTCGTACCACAAGTGGTCTAGACTATAATCGTGTTGCGCTCTTGATGGCGGTGCTTGAGAAACGTGCAGGACTCTTATTACAAAACCAAGATGCTTACTTTAAATCAACAGGTGGTTTGAAACTGAACGAACCAGCAGTCGACTTAGCGATTGCGATGAGTATCGTTTCAAGTTATAAGGAAAAAGAAACGCAGATGGGCGATTGCTTTATCGGCGAAATCGGCTTGACTGGTGAAATCCGTAAAGTGAACCGTGTCTATGACCGTGTTCGCGAAGCCGAAAAACTCGGATTCAAGCGTGTCTTTATTCCAAAAAATAATTTAGATGGATGGGAACTTC
>CALCML010000026.1 GCA_937967765.1 uncultured Carnobacterium sp. | reverse complement strand
TGTGTGGTGCAGGTATTTTAATCAGCTTTGTTAAGTTTTGGTGTGTGGCTGCTCAAACACTTCAAAGTTCTTCGATAAGAAAACCACCTCTACTCCGAGAAAAACAAATACTCAAAATTATCATATATGATAATTTTGACTATCTACATTCTACTTCACTTCAGATTTTGATAATGGCACTATGGCTAGTGTTTTTCCTAAGCATCCTAGAATCTTTAATAAAGTATCTAGTTGCGGGGTGCTCTTCCCTGTCTCGATTCGAGCAATCACGGGTTGTTTCACCCAACTTAATTCTTCTAATTGTTTTTGGCTAATTCCTAATTCTTTTCTAGCGCGAATTAATTCACTAATAATAGCAACTCTTAAATCAGTAGCTGCGATTTCTTCTTGGGTAAATAAATCATTTCTAACATCTGTCCAATTACTTCCAATTGCTGTTTTACTCATGTTCTCACTCCCACTCTCTTAAAATTATCGTACTATTATTATAACTTAAAAGTTATCGTTTTTAAATACTTTTAAGTTATTAAGTTTTAAAAATAAAAAAATCATTATAATGTATACATTATAATGATTACTTAAAAAGACCGAGCGGATGCTCGGTCTTTACTAGTGACATTCAGTTTGGACACCATCAATCATGTCTTGGATGGTGCGTTTGTTATAGAAATTAATTTGTTGTTGGATTTGTTCTTCTTGCAATTTGCCCATCACGCTTCCCATTCGGGTGCTGACAAGGCAGGTTGGGTCGGCAGCTTCTTTGAAGGCTTTTTCCAAACGTTCATCCTCAGATACTAATAAGAAGATTTCTCCGAGTTTCACCTTTTTTGGATTGCCTTGCCACTGGTAGCCACCTTGTTTTCCCGCAGTGGTTGACACCCAGCCTTTCTTCACCGCTTGACTCATCAATTTTCGAACAATCGCCGGGTTGCTACAAGCGTTGAACGCGAGGTCTTTGCTTGAATAACGATTGTCGTGATGAATTGCCAGGTACGTTAGGCAGTGAATCATTACGATAAAGTCATTCCCCATAATAATCCCTACTTAATTAAGCCGAATACGTCGTTTAAGGCTTCTGCCATTGTTGGGTGAGTGAAGATTTGATTGCGAAGAACTGTGTAAGGTAAGTTTGCGTTCATTGCAGTTGCGATAATGTTAATCACTTCATGTGCTTCTTCTGCGAATAATGTTGCACCAACGATTTGGTTTGTTGAAGCGTCCACTAATACTTTGTAGAACCCAACTTGGTTTCCTAAGATTTTAGCTTTTGGAATCGCCATTGCAGGAAGTTTCGCCACTTTGACTTCGATACCTGCTTCTTTGGCTTGTTTTTCATTTAAACCAACGCTTGCTAAAGGTGGGTTAATAAATGTTGCTGTTGGGAATTTTGCACGTTGTTTTGTTGAATATGTTGTATCCCCTGCTAAGAAACGTTTCACGATACGGAAATCATCTAATGATACGAATGTGAATTGTGGTCCGCCGTTTACATCGCCCATTGCGAAGATATGAGGCACGTTTGTTTGTAAGAATTCATTAACTTTGATTGCGCCACGTTCTGTTAATTCAACGCCAGCTTTGTCTAAATCAAGACCTTGTACGTTTGCACGACGACCTGTCGCAACTAATACTGCATCTGTTGTAAAGGCAACTGGTGCACCTTCTCCTGTAGTAGCTTCTACTACTGCTTTGCCGCCTTCTTGATGAACGGCTTTTAATTGAACGCCTAAGTTGAAAGTAACGCCTAAAGCTTCTAATTGTTCTTTCACAGCTTGTGCTACATCTTCGTCTTCACGAGGAAGGAACGTATCGATTACATCGACAACTGTTACTTTTGTACCGAATTGTGCGTAAGTTGCAGCGAACTCTAATCCGATAAACCCACTACCGATAATGACAAGGCTTTCTGGATATTCTTCTAAGTTCATGATTGTTTCGCTTGTGTGAATTGCTCCACCGATTGTTAAACCTTCTACTGGTGGTACGAACGGAGTTGCTCCTGTATTAATGAAAATACGATCTGCTTTGAAGAGTTTTTCTCCTTCTGCAGTATCTACAGCTACTGTATGGTCATCTACAAAACGTGCAGTTCCGTCGATAATTTGTGTTTTTTCAACTGAATCTACTTTGTTGTAGTTTGCTGTATTTAAAGCAGCGATTAAAGCTTTCTTTTCTTGAACGCTCTTTGTATAGTAGCTGCTAGCGTCTTCGTTTGAATATTGTTTGCGAAGTGCTTTTGTCGCTAATTTTTTAGAAGGAATACAGCCGACATTAATACATGTTCCACCGTACATTTCTTTTGATTTTTCGATTAAAATCGTATCTTCTCCAATACTTCCTAAGTATCCTGCTAATGTTTTTCCGGCTTTACCGAAACCAATAATGATATTTTTTACTGTTGTTGTCATAAAATCACCTTTCTAACTGTAATATTTTTGATTACAGTTAGAGTATATCTTACGATTTCATAATCACAAAATTTTCTGCTCACGAAAAAAGACACCTACTTTTGTAGATGTCTTATTGTCCTATTTATAAATACTCTTTTAAATGATTTACTAATTGAAGCAGATCACTCTCTTTTGGTTGATATTCTTCGGATGACATTTCTTCCCAAGGAACCCACCAGACAGGGCCTCTTCCATTATGGCCATACCCTTTCATATCCCCTGCTTTTCTTGGAAATAGATGCCAATGTACATGTGCATCACCATTACCTAGCAATTCGATATTCATTTTCTCAGCTTGAAACGCTTTTGCCACGGCTTCTTGAACAATACTCATTTCTTCAAGAAATTTAATTTTTGTTTCATATTCCATCTGATGCAATTCCGTTACGTGTTCTTTGGCTAGGAACAATGTGTACCCTTTAAAATACTGTCCGTCTCCTATTACCACATAACCCGTTTCAAGTTCTTTTACAAAATGCGGATTTTTACCTTGCTTAATTAACTCTATCCGCTCACAAATCAAACACATATACTTAACTCCTACTTCAATCTATCTGCTTTAATAATCGAATAATATGCCATATCACAGATACCTTGATTATTCTTGCCATATTGTCGCAGCGTGCCTTCATAAGTCATACCAGCTTTTAGCATCACATTTCCGCTGGCTGGATTATTCACATCGTGACGTGCGGCTACTCTATTACAGCCCGCTTCTTCTAAGAGATAATCGATTACTGCAATAAGCGCTTCTGTCATAATTCCTTTTCCCCAGCATTTGCGACTAAGTGCATATCCAATCTCCACAGCGTCCAGCTTTTCTTCCAAATGCACTACATCAATACTACCAACAACCTCATTATTAAATACGATTGCCCATTTGAATTGAAGCGGATTTTGATAGCCGTCTACCCATCGTTTAATGCTCTCCTTAGTTGTCAGAGCAGATTCATGCGGAGGCCACGTCAAATAATGTGTCACTTCTGCATCACTCGACCAGTTTTTAAACATCACTGGCGCATCTTCTAGTTGAAAAGGTCTAAGCAGTAATCGTTCTGTCTGAATTGTTTTTGTTCCTATTGGATTCATAGACAGTCCTCCTTACTTTTGTGTTTATGGTAGCACAGGAAGGAACCCACTTCAATACAAAAAAGGAACTAAGCAATAAATTAGCCTAATTCCTCTTAAAACAATCTAACGACTTTCTAATTATGGTGTAGTATTAGCTTCCTCAGCTCTTTTTATACTTTCTGGAGTAAATTCTCGTTTTTCAAAAATAAATGAATTGATTTCGCTAGTTCCCGTCATGTAACCCTCGTTATCCACTTCCTTAATAGTGATAGTGATATGAAGTCCTTTGGGTCTAGTTTCAACAGATACCGTTTTTAGCAAAGTTTTCCTTTTCCCTTGATATACATAATCTAAATAGAATGGAGAAACACTTCGTTCTGATTTAGAAATGTCTACTGCTCCTTTTGTTTTAGAATTAGCTGCTAAGTTTTTTAAATACACCCGGTCCTCTGGAGAGTTAATATCGTTCTGAGAATACTCACCAATAATCAATTCTTCGATATTCTGATCTGATTGATTGATGATTTCATAAGAAAACAAAGCATCATCATTATATTTTGGACGAGTAAAACTAAATACAATCCATAATAGCCCGCATAACACAAGGCCTATCGCAAATTGTAAAATCAATTTTAATAGTTTTTTTGAACCAAATCTTCTCATTTCACACCTCGATTAAATAAATGTCGGTTGGAGTATTGCTGGTAATATTGATGACTTATCCATTTAACAAACTATCAAGTTTTTATTCTTACTCATGGGATATTGGTTTATAAAACGAGCGGTTATCTAAACCGAATACACGCTCTGAGAATGCGCCTGGTTCTGTCTTATCGAGTGCATTTGACATCATTGTAATCGTCGCATCTAACAAGTCGATATGGTGTAATACTTCTGCTTCTAATAATTGCGGACGTACTGGTGAACCATATTCGAGTTTGCCGTGGTGAGCTAGAACGACATGTTTTAATAAAAGCACATCTTCTTGATTTTCATCGATACCGAGTTCTTCACAGGCTTTTGTAATCTCTTCGTCCATGATCACAATGTGCCCTAGTAAGTTCCCTTTCAATGTGTATTCAGTGCCGATTGCGCCGGTTAATTCCATCGTTTTACCAATATCATGTAAAATCACACCCGAATATAATAACGAACGGTTGATTTGTGTGTATTGTGTTGCGATGGCTTTAGCAAGGCGTAACATCGAAACGGTATGGAAACTTAGCCCACCTACAAACGCATGGTGGTGACGTTTCGCTGCAGGGAACTCGAAGAAGGCTTCTTGGTATTTTTTCAAAATATTATGGACGATACGACGCAAATATGGATTTGTGATATCGAACATAATTTGGTTCACTTCTTCTTCCATTTCTTCCTTCGTCATTGGAGCGTGTTCTACGAAATGGCTCGCAGATGTTGGCTCTCCTTTTGAAGCGTCAGTAAGTCGAAGGCTGACAATTTTCACTTGTGGCGAATTATTGTACATTTCGCGTTTTCCGTTCACAACTACAACTTTCCCTGGTACGTATTTTGCAATATCGTCTGAAGTGGCAGACCAATATTTTCCGTCCATTTGACCTGATTGATCCTGGAATGTGAAGGCGATAAACGGATTGCCATTTTTTGCCATACGCACATCTGCAGATTTAATCAATAGGCAGATTTCAAAACTCTCGTCCACATTGTATTCATATAATTTTTTTGTCATGATTTACCTTCTTTCTCTTTCCCCTAACTTCAGTACATTCTCTTTAGGTAACTGAAGCGGAACTTCCGTTGTAAAGTAAAAAACTTGTGTTACGCGTGATAGCTCTTCCATTAATTCTAACATAATCGATAGACGTTCTCTATCAAAATTGACGAATCCATCATCGATTAACACCGGAATTTTCATCTTCTTCGTTAATTGGAAAATAAAGGCAAAACGAATTGCCACATACAGTTGGTCTAACGCTCCTTTTGACAGATAGAAAGCTTCCATCCATTGACCGTTTGTCTGCTGCACCTTCGCCTGCGTATCCGTTAAGAGAATTTTCGTATATTGCCCCATCGTAAGTCGATTAAAAATACGACTCGCCTCATCTAAAATCAATGGCACTCTTGTGGGGACTTTTTCTTCCAGTTGCTTCAAGATCCATTTGGCTGCATACACTTGCGTTGCCCAATCCTTAATAGACTCTTGCACTTCGAATCGCTCAAAGTCTGCTTCCATTTGAAGGGCTTCTGCATTGTCATCTTCTTCGAGCAGTTCGGCCTTTGTTTTCGTACTTGCCAATTGGTCACGTACTTCTTTCCGTTTACTTTCCAACTGCGCCTTCGTGAAGGACTCGTCTTGAATTTCCTCTTCAAGCATTTGTCGTTCTAAGCTTTCTTTTTCTTCATTCGTAAAAAGTGCGACTTGCTTTTCAATATACGCTCTCTTTTGAACTAAGGCTACACGATTGTCTAGTGTAGGTAACTGGGTTCTAAACTCTTCTACAGAAGTGATTCCAAGGGATGAAATCGCCGATTGTAAGTCTTCACGCACTTCTGTTGTATCTTGTTTCAATTGCGCTAAATGGCGTTCTTTCTTTAAGATACTTTCTTGAAGTTGTTCTAATTTTGCCACTCGTTTTTGTGAAGCCATCCATGTCTCCCGGATAATGCGTAGCTGTTGCTCCACCGTAGCAGGAGGCGTGATTTGTTCTTTAGTCCAGAAGTCTTTACTTTCTTCTTTAAAGGCATCTAGTCTTTGTTCCAATTGGACGAATTGCGCCTTCTTTTGTAAGAAATCATTGACGCTTCGTCCTTCATTTCTTCGCACAAAACGTCTTGCTTCGTCTAGAGTTACTTCGATTCCTTTCTCTAAAAGGAGCTGTTGGACTTTTTCATCTACTGCATTCGTTTTTGGAGTAAGGATTTTTCCATTTTTCTGTAAGAAGAAACCTCCGCCAATCGCAAGCGTTGCAGCAATCCCAACACCTAGCACTACTTGGTTCGTTAAAAATCCAACCACGATAATGGCAATGATTCCAACAAGCACAATAAGAAGCCATGATTGGAACTGCCCTGTATGTCCTTGTTCCCCTTGAAGGCCATCTAATTTCGCTAATTCCGCCTCTGTAAATGGTTTGGCATCCTCACTTTGAACACCGATATTCCCCGGATGCGTCTTCAACTCACGTTCCAATTCAAAGGCACGCTCTTCTACCGCTGCAGCACCTTGCGCCTTCGCGTACAGTGTTTCAAGAGTCGTATCCTCCGTTGCTTGTCCAAGTGCTTCTGCTTCCGCTTTTGCCTGCTCTAACTCGATTTTCGTTCGTTCGAGTTCTTTTTCAAAGGCACGTAAAGTACTATTGGCTTCCACAGCCTTACTATGGTCGTAGTCTTCAGGGAATTCATGTAGCCCTTCCATTACACGGAATTCTTCTAAGGCATCAAAATGAGCGAGCTTATTCTCTAAAGTATCTAGTCTAGATTCTGTGTCTTGTAATTTTTCAGATAATTCCGCTTCTTCTTTTTGAAGCTCTCGGATAGTACTTACATAGCCTTCATAAAGCGCATTTTCGCCTTTAGTTTGCACCAATTGATTCGTTAAGCCTTCGAGTCGGTCCATTCGCTCGTTGAGTTCGAGTTTTTTTGCCTGTGGACGAAACAACTTATCCGCCTCGGCAAGAAGCTTTTGACTCTCCTCATAGGCACCCTTATGCCCCATAACGCTCAAGCTATACAGGAAGCGATGGATTTCCTCTTCGCTTCCAAACGCATTATTTTGCAATTCCTCTTCATTGAATCCAAAGAGTGAATGATACTCATTCATCGTCAACTCATGAAGAACACGTTCCAGCATCACTTCTGGCAACTCTTGTCCAGTTTTCGCACTCTTTAGAACGAGTTTCCTCTGCGAACCCACGGCACTACGCTCAATAATGAGAGCACCCAACCCTTCATCTTCAATCCACATCCGTCCGCCACGTGTATTCGTATGGAGCGGTTGA
>CALCML010000025.1 GCA_937967765.1 uncultured Carnobacterium sp. | reverse complement strand
ATTGCCTTTGAAGTTGAATTGGTTTAAGAATTTAGCTAAGTGAGTTCCAGCATTGATTCCTTTATCTGGAGTAGATCCGTGTGCTGATTTACCAACAACATCTAAGATAACTTTGCCGTCTAATACTTGAGCACTACCTTCAATAGGATTTGCAGCAACATATGCAAAGAAGCGGTCAACTACTTCATCTGCATTTGGAACAACGATTTCCGCATGGGCATCTTGAGGAACCATGTTTTCACGTAAGCCTGCATCGAAGCTTAATAATTGGTAGTCGCCTTCTGCAGCACCACCTGGAATATCATAGTGTAATGAAAGAATTCCTTTTTCACCATTGATGATTGGGAATGTTGCGTCTGGTGAGAAACCAAAGTCTGGCATTTCTTCTGTTTGGAAGTAACGGTCCATACATTTCCAACCTGATTCTTCGTCAGTTCCGATAATGAAACGAACACGTTTTGAAACTGGTAATCCTAATTCTTTGATGATTTTTAATGCGTAGTATGCTGCCATACTTGGTCCTTTATCATCGCTTGAACCACGCGCATAAATACGGTCATTAATAATTTGTGGCTCGAATGGATCTGTATCCCATCCAGTTCCTACTGGAACAACGTCCACGTGGCCTAAAACTCCAAGAGTTTCTTTATAGTCTGGATTTGGTGCAAACTCGATGTGACCTGCTAAGTTTCCAACTTGTTTTGTTGTGAAACCATCACGTTCACCGATTGCTAAGAATGCTTCTAGCGCTTCTTTAGGTCCAGGACCTACTGGTGCATCCTCTGTCGCTTTAGAATCATCACGCACACTGTCGATACGTAATAATGTGAATAAATCTTTTAATAGATCTTCTTTACGAAGTTCTACTTCTTTTTTCCAATCAATTGTCATCCAATCGCTCCAATCTCTATCAAGTAGATTCAATAGTCTTATCTTACCATTTTTACAAAGGGATGAAAAGCGGTTAAACCCTTTCTATAACAAATAAAAGCCTAGGATTTCTCCTAGACTTCGTTATTCATTAGTGATTCTAATTCTTCATCTGTTAAAGGTCTGCTCTCACCTAACGCGAGACTCTCATCTAACTTGAGTGGCCCCATCGTGAGTCGCTGCAGGTCGACAACGGTTTTCCCGCAAGCTTTGACCATGCGTTTCACCTGATGGAATTTTCCTTCTTTCAAATGAATCTGAACAACCGATTCATCCTGCGTCGCCCTAAGAATATCCAGACGCGCTGGCATACACTCCGTCCCATCCGATAACACGATGCCCTTCTCAAAAGCAGCGGCATCTCCCTCTGTCATCACACCCTCGACTCTTGCTTGGTAGATCTTTGTGACGTGTTTCTTCGGTGAAAGAAGACGGTGCGCCAATTCTCCATCATTTGTCAAAAGCAATAATCCGTGCGTATCGATATCCAAACGGCCTACTGGGAAGACTCCCTTTTTAAAATAAAGCGGATCGATTAAATCGAGTACCGTTTTATGAAGATTATCTTCTGTAGCACTAACGACTCCCTTAGGCTTATTCATCATAATATAGACGAACTCTTCGTACTGAATCTTCTCGCCATTAAATAAAATCTCATCCGTTTCAGGATTCACTTGAACTTTTCCATTGGTTACGACTTTACCATTGACGGTAATTCGTTTTGCCTTTAATAAAGATTTGACCTCGGAACGAGTTCCAAGGCCACAATCTGCTAAAC
>CALCML010000024.1 GCA_937967765.1 uncultured Carnobacterium sp. | reverse complement strand
TATCAGAAGTAGTTATGGATACTGCTGAATTAGCATTAGGTATGCCAATTCACGTATAATTCTATTGAAGTTTATAGAGGACTCGAGTTTTCGAGTCCTTTTTTTGTTGCAATCAAAAGAAAGATGACACAGTTTACGTTTTAAATCCGAACAATTATCCGAATGAACTTTGAAATATTTGTGGTTTTCTCCTGGATAGCTTGATTGGAGTAGGTGTTATCGCGTATAATGAAGCGTATAAGACCGAATGAAGGAAAGCTTCATCAACCTCCATTCATCGAACCTTTTTGTATACGAAGGGGGATGTTTCATGTCAGAAGAGAAGAATTTTAAAGATTCCTATGTACTTTGTATCGGCGGAATGAACGTGGATAAGAAAGTTCAATTGCTCGAAAATCTCGTGCTTGAGACGAGTAATCCAGTGGTCTCATCGCTGACTGCCGGTGGTGTTTCAAGAAACATTGCCGAAAACCTTGGTCGTCTGGGGCTGCCTGTTAAGATGTTGTCAGTTGCAGGCGATGATGAAAGTTTTACTTGGCTTGAAAAAGAGACGGAAGGCATTATCGATTTTTCACTTGTAGACCGATTAAAAGGGAAAACAACGTCAAACTATACAGCGATTTTGGATCTTCAAGGAGATATGTGCCTGGCGTTAGCCGATATGTCCATTTGTGAGGAAATGACGCCTGAGTGGCTTATTTCGCACGAAGAAGCGGTGAAAGATGCAGCTTTAGTGATTGCAGATTTGAATCTTCCGCAAGAAACATTACAAGCGCTCATACAGCTGACTAGTCTTGAGAACATTCCACTGGCAATTATTCCAGTGAGTGGGCCGAAGATGAAACGAATCCCTGACAATTTACACGGAGTGACTTGGATTGTCGTCAATGCGGACGAGTCCAGGACGAGGTACGGCGTACACACGCTTTCGGAACTAGCTACTTTGTGGCAGAAGGATGGCGTTGAAAATATCGTCATTACAAAAGGGACGAAATGTGGTGTCTTTGCAGATGCTACAGGAGTCGTAAAAACTTTTACCCCCATAAAAGCAGAGCATGTCTGTGACGTGACAGGAGCAGGAGATTCATTTTCTTCTGGAGTGCTTTACGGAACTCTTAAAGGAGCAAGCTTGGAAGAGTCGATTGGATACGGATTAACGAATTCATACTATACGGTCCAAGCTATTGAAACAGTTCGAAAAGACTTAAACGCTAAGTCATTTGAAAAAGAATATCAACAATTAAAGGAAAGAGGTTTATCATGAATCCATTATTATCAATCAGCAAGGAAGTACAACACGCATTAGACAACAACCTACCAGTCGTTGCGTTAGAATCAACAATCATTTCACACGGAATGCCATATCCACAAAACGTTGAAATGGCTAAAACAGTAGAACAAATTATCCGCGACAATGGCGCTGTTCCAGCAACAATCGCTATCATGGATGGAAAATACAAAATTGGTTTAGAAGAAGCTGACTTAGAACGTCTTGCGAAAGAAAAACCAGTTGCAAAAGTATCTCGCCGTGACTTAGCAGAAGTGTTTGCTAAAGGTGTTTTAGGAGCAACTACTGTAGCGACAACAATGATTGGTGCGCACTTAGCTGGAATTAAAGTATTCGTAACTGGCGGTATCGGTGGGGTTCACCGTGGCGTTGAAGAAACAATGGATATCTCAGCAGACTTAGATGAATTAGGACAAACTCCAGTAACAGTTGTCTGCGCTGGTGCAAAAGCGATTCTTGATTTACCACGTACTCTTGAATATTTAGAAACAAAAGGAGTTCCTGTTGTAGGCTATCAAACAGACTACTTGCCTGCATTCTACACTCGTACTTCTGAGTATAAATTAAACAGCCGTGTAGATTCAGCAAAAGAAGTAGCTGAAATGATTCGTTACTCTGAATTACTAGGCCTTAAAGGCGGTATCTTAGTTACAAACCCAATCCCAGCTGAACACGAAATTCCACACGAAAAAATCGATGCGATTATCGATCAAGCAGTTCGTGAAGCAGATGAAAAAGGCGTTCATGGTAAAGATAGCACACCATTCTTATTAGCGAAAATCGTTGAGTTAACAGGCGGGGAAAGTTTGAAGACAAATATTCAGCTTGTTTACAATAACGCGAAGCTTGGTGCGCAAATCGCAAAAGAATACCAAGAAGGAAAATAATTCAGTACTTAAAAGTACTCTTATGGATTACTCTGTATCCTTACGGATATCTTCATATTAGCGATAACGGGGCATCGGTTCGAGCCCAAGGTCTCTCACCTTTAAAGCCTCAAAGAGGGCGTATGGATTCAAAATCCTACGCCCTCTTAGCACAGTGGTTGAATGGAATGAGTTTCGCTGTAAACAGCTATCTCATTCCTATTCAACTTTGTGGGGGAAAGAAAACGAAATGCCATAGATACAATGTATCTATGGCATTTCTGTCTTTCTCCCTCGTTTTGATGCACTTCCTGTCACTGCAACTACAAAATCCGCGGATTCTCTGTAATCCATAGATTTTTCTTTTGGGATTTGTGCCTAAGGGAAAGGGACTGGGATTCTCGAGTTAGAGAGTGCAGCGACTTAGTTTAGAAGAGTGCTTTAAACAAATTAAAATGAAAAGCAATTATTAAGTTATAGCGGTTTTGTCTAATATTCGAGCAATAGACCTATTTAGTAATCTTCAGATGAGTTCTATCGAACTATAAAAAGCACTAAGAAGATGATGACGAAGAATTTGGTGGATTTTATTGTCGTAGTAATGGGGAAGTGCATTAAACGCAAATTAGCAGGAGTAGAAATTTATTTCTTACTCCTGCTTTGAGGCATTAAAGGCGAAAGACGTAAGACTTGAGCCGGTGCCCCATTACAACGACAATGAAAAAATCCACAAGGATTCAAAGTTATCATTTTCGAATTGAATATTTTTTGCTTCATAAATGGAAACTCTTGCAGAAAAAGTGTATACTAAATGGGTATGATTGTGAGGTGGCGAGATGGCCAATTATAGTTATCCAATTGATTTGGAATGGTCGCATGAAGAGATGAATAAAGTCATCAAACTTTGGAATGCGGTCGAAGAGGCTTACGAAAAAGGAATCCAAGTAGAAGCTTTTAAAAAAGCCTACCAAGAATTTAAAACGGTAGTCCGTAGTATCGGTGAAGAGAAGAGACTCGGTCGTGAATTCGAGGAGGCATCTGGATATAGCCTTTATCGTGTAGTCCAAGCAAGTAAAAACGCAACAAAAATTATTCGTATGGAAGGATTGAAAAAATAATGGATTTATTAGCAACACACTTATTAGTAAATGACTGGATTATGGAGGCTGGACAAAAAATTCGTCACAGCTTTGGTGAACCATTAAAAGTAGATACAAAAACAAGCCGTAACGACTTAGTAACAAACGTGGATAAAGAAATCGAACAATTCTTTATCGCAAAAATTCGCGAACAATTTCCAACACATAAAATCATGGGAGAAGAAGGTTTCGGTGACGAATTAACTTCAATGGACGGTTACGTTTGGTTAATCGACCCAATCGATGGCACATTGAACTTCGTGAAACGTCAAGAAGACTTCGGTATTATGATTGCTTTATATAAAGATGGCGTAGGTCTTTTAGGATACATTTACGATGTGATGCGTGATCGCTTCGTGTACGGTATTAAAGATTACGGTGCATACTGCAACGGTCGTCGTCTTTCAACTCCTGAAATTCACAGCATTGGCGACAGCTCAATCAACGTGAATGGATTCATGTTATTAGAAGCGACTGAAAAAGAAGCAGAAATGATTCGTAAAGCAATGGTTACTCGTACTTACGGAGCTTCTTCAATCGAGCATATTCAAGTGATTTTAGGAAAATCTGTAGCGTATGTTTCTACATTATTAGCACCTTGGGATATCGCACCAGGAATGGTGATTGCTAAAGAATTAGGATTACACTACAGTACAGTGGATGGAAAAGAAGTGGACTTCTTAGTTCCTAACAAGAAGACAACAGGTGTTATCTGTTCTAAAGATATCGCTGACGAAATTATCGCAGCGTTTAAATAAAAATGAGTGGAGAGGCGTAAGAGATTACGCCTCTTTGTTTTAAAGGAGAACATATGAATATTGCAGTTTATTGTGCGGCAAGCCAAAGTAATTGCCCTGCATTTGACAAAAAGACAGAAGAACTAGGGAAGTGGATGGCAAAACACAACCACACGCTTGTTTATGGTGGTGGAAATACTGGACTAATGGGAGTGGTTGCAACTGCCGTGATGAAGGAAGGCGGCAAAGTCATTGGCGTGATGCCGCAGTTCTTTGTAGACCGTGAAATTGCGAAACAAGATATCACGAAGCTTCATATTGTCGATACGATGTCCGAGCGTAAAAATCAGATGATCGCACTCAGTGAAGTGTACATTGCGCTTCCTGGTGGTCCTGGTACCCTTGAAGAAATCGCAGAGGTGGTTTCTTGGGTACGAGTAGGGCAAACGAATGGCATTTGTATTTTCTATAATATGGAAGGCTACTACGATCATTTAGAAGCCTTTTTCGATAAAATGGTGGAAACGAACCTACTGAGCGTAGACGACAGAAGTCAAATTCATTTTGCGAAAAGTTTGGCGGAAATTGAAGCACTTATTGGGTTGGTATAAGTTTAAATTTCGAGTGCATTTACTTAAAAATTTTTGTATAATTTACTTAGTGAATAAAAAGTAAAGTTGTTATCCATCGTTAAATAGAAAGGGGAATGAGCTAATGATGAAGTCGTTAAGTAAGGTCTACCAGTATTTGTCTTTTATCTGTTTATTGATTCAATTTCTTTTTTCAATCTATTTCTATAATCAAAGTGGTGTATTTTTTGAAGAAGGAGT
The DNA here is from genome assembly GCA_937967765.1 of uncultured Carnobacterium sp. Classification (GTDB taxonomy): domain Bacteria; phylum Bacillota; class Bacilli; order Lactobacillales; family Aerococcaceae; genus Granulicatella. The sequence continues at coordinate 437 of CALCML010000024.1, read as the reverse complement.
ACTAATACTGTTTCAATCCTTGATTGGACTGTTGGTGGTTGGAATAGTGCAACGAAGTAACAAGCAACACGATTGGCTAATTGGAGTAGGGGAAGCTTTAATCCTTCTTTTACTATTTTATCAAATCAATGCCAGTATTATTATGATTGTGGATGCATTTGTGGATAGTAACCTTCCACTTTTCTTACAAAGAGCTTTTGGGATTTGTAGTCAACTAGTTCTTTTGATGATGGGGTGGAGTATTCTTCAACTGTTGATGCAGTTAGGAAGAATGTTCTGTGTAAAAAGGGTGACAACATAATAAATCGAATGTAGTTCTATTTTTGGAGTGGAAAACAAGCCGGAATGATGCAAGTTCTGGGGGAAGTTCTACTCCGTTTTTTTGTTAGCGTAATAACCCTAACTTTGCTATAATAAAGGATATGAGTTTAAGGGAG